>JBGSKB010000439.1:0-5680 GCA_041741395.1 Melioribacteraceae bacterium | reverse complement strand
CCAAATTTAGCTTTTCTCAATGCATCTGCAATTTTTTCTGCAAACTGCAAGGATATTATATTTACTTGAACATATCCTAATGCAATTTTTTCTTCCAAAGAAATTCCAACAATATTTCCTAAAGCAAAACCTAAAGCATATCCAATTAAGTTATAAGTATTATCAAGATTTTGAAAAATATATCGCATAGCAAAAATCCAGACTAAAACTTCCATAAATCCAATTGATGCAGCAAGATATTTCTTTGCTTGAATCACCATAATTGTTCTAAATGTACCCAAAGATACATCAATCATTCTTAAACCCATTATCAACAAAGCACTTAGAATACTTTCCATTTCTAACCAATATTCCTTTTAAAAATTGAACTGTAAATGTAAAGATTTAATTTGAAAAAACACGATTGCAACTTATTTTTTTGTAATTTTGAGCTCTAAAAATTGGGCTATTATGTTTGAAACTGAACGAAATGATCTTGTTGAAAATTTAAGACTAAAGGGAATTAAAGATGAAAATGTACTTTCTGCAATTTTAAATGTTCCGAGACATGAATTTGTTCAGCAAATTATGCTTTCACATTCTTACAAAGATGTAGCTTTACCAATTGGTTACGGACAAACAATTTCGCAACCTTACACAGTAGCTATTATGACTGAAGCACTAAAATTACAACCAAATTATAAAGTTTTAGAAATTGGAACCGGTTCCGGTTATCAAGCTGCAATTCTGAAACAAATGGGAATGCAAGTTTTTAGCATAGAACGAAACGAACAAATTTATAAAAGAGTTCAGAAATTATTTGATGAAAAAACAATTCGAGTTCACTGCAAATGCGGCGATGGCACAATTGGCTGGAATGAACATTCTCCCTTTAACGGAATTATTGTTACTGCCGGAAGTCCCACAATTCCGGAAAATTTAAAGAAACAATTAGCTGTAGGCGGAAAATTGGTAATTCCGGTTGGGGATAAAACAACACAATCATTAAAAATTCTGCAAAAAGTTTCCGATGAAAAATTTGTGGTTGAAGAAATTCATAATTTTGCGTTTGTTCCATTAATTGGAAGAGAAGGTTGGAATTAAAAGTTTTGGTTATTGTTGGTCCGACTTGCAGCGGAAAAACTGCCTTGGGAATTACACTGGCTCAGCAATTAAATAGTGAAATTATTTCTGCTGACAGCAGACAAATTTATAAATTTCTGAATATCGGAACTGCAAAACCTTTAGCAAATCAGCTAAGTTTAGTTAAACATCATTTTATTAATAAATTAAATCCAGATGAAAAATATAACGTAAGCAGATTTGAAAAAGAAAGTTTGGAAATTATAAATAATCTACAAATTCAAAATATTATTCCAATAATTGTTGGCGGAAGCGGATTATATATTAAAGCAATTATTGATGGGATCTTTGATGAAGTTGATATTGATGAAAATTATAGGTTGGAGTTATTAGAGAAACGTAAAACTTTTGGGAATGAATATATTTTTAATTTACTTCGAAATGTTGATTCTCAAACGGCTTCAACTTTACTTCCGCAAAATTGGAAAAGAATAATTCGCGCACTTGAAGTTTTTCATATTACTGGAAAATCAATTTCTGAATTTCATAAAAATCAGAAAAGAGAAATTAATTTAAACTTTTTTCAATTTGTATTAGATTGGGATCGGGAAATTCTATATAAAAATATTGAAGCAAGAGTTGATTCTATGATAGAAAATGGTTTGGTTGATGAAGTGAAATCAATTTTAAATTTGGGTTATGATAAAAATTTAAATTCACTAAATACGGTTGGATATAAAGAAATCATCGACTATTTAGAAAGCAAACAAACTTTAGAAAAATCAATTGAGCTAATTAAGAGAAATACAAGAAGATATGCCAAACGTCAGCTAACATGGTTTAGAAAAGATGAAAGAATAAATTGGATTAAAGTTACATCTGAAAATGAGCTTGAAGAAATCAGTATAAAAATAATTAAATCAATAAACTAATTTGTAGAATTAATTTAGTTTGAATATATTCTAAATAAGCTAATTGAAATAAAGAATAAAATGAAAGAAAAAATAAGAATTGCTTCGGGTCAAGGTTTTTGGGGTGATTTAATTGATGCGCCTTATCGTCAAGTTTCCAAAGGTGAAATTGATTATTTGGTAATGGATTATCTTGCAGAAGTAACAATGTCAATTTTACAAAAACAGAAAAATAAAAATCCAAATTTTGGTTATGCCCGAGATATTCCGGAATTAATGAAAAGAATTCTGCCAATTTGTAAAGCTAAAGGTATTAAAGTAATTACAAATGGCGGAGGAGTTAATCCGGAAAGTTGCGCTATTGAAGTTTTATCAATTGCTAAAGATTTAGGAATTTCCGGATTAAAAGTTGCCGTAATTCTTGGTGATAATATTAAAGATAAAATTGATGAATTGATTTCTTCAGGTGAAGAATTAAAAAATATGGAAATCGGAGAATCAATAATTTTGGTAAAAGATAAATTGTTAAGCGCAAATGTTTATCTTGGAGCTTTTCCAATTGTTGAAGCTTTGAAAAAAGGAGCAGATATTGTAATAACCGGAAGAACAACAGACACAGGTTTAACATTGGCTCCGATGATTTACGAATTTGGCTGGGAAAAAGAAAATTATAATTTGATGGCTGCCGGAACGGTTGCCGGACATATTTTAGAATGCGGCGGTCAAGCAAGCGGCGGTAATTTTTTAGGAGATTGGCAGTCAATTCCGGATTTGGCAAATATTGGATTTCCTATTGCCGAAGCTTATCCGAATGGAGAAGTGATAATTACTAAACATAAAAATACCGGAGGGAAAGTTTCGTTTGAAACAGTTGCTGAACAATTAGTTTATGAAATCGGTGATCCCAAAAAATATATTACTCCCGATTGCATTGCAGATTTTACTTCAATAAAGTTAAAAGATTTAGGAAATGATCAAGTAAAAGTTTATGACGTAAAAGGAGAAAAAGAAACCGATACTTATAAAGTTTCATGTTCTTACGCCGATGGATTTTCATCTTCGGCAACTTTAACTTATTCATGGCCTCAAGCATTAACGAAAGCTAAAGCTGCAGATAAAATTTTAAGAGAACGATTGAAAAATCTTGGTTTGCAATTTGAAGAAATCAATTCGGAATTTTTAGGTTATAATGCTTGTCACGGACCTTTAGCAAAAATTCTTGATGAAGATGATATTAATGAAATAGTTTTGAAAATTTCGGTTCGTTCAAAAGATTATAATTCGGTAGATAGATTTGGGAAAGAAATTGCACCGCTAATTTTAACCGGACCTCCAAGTGTTACTGGGTTTGCCGGCGGGCGACCAAAACCAAGTGAAGTTGTAGCTTATTGGCCAGCGTTAATTTCAAAAAAAATTATTAAACCAGAAATAAAATTATTTGAGATCTAAATGAAAATTAAATTAATTAATATTGCTCATGGCAGAAGCGGCGATAAAGGCGATGCAGCGAATATTGGAATTATTGCTTACGATGATAATGGATATCAGATAATTGAAAAGTATTTAACTCAAGAAAAAGTAAAAGAACATTTTAAAGGAATTTGTTTAGGAAATGTTGAAAGATACGAATTACCAAATATTAGAGCATTGAATTTTTTATTACATAATACACTTGGCGGTGGCGGAACTGTATCACTAAAACATGATGCACAAGGGAAAACTCTTGCAGCAGCTTTGTTAAGAATGGAAATTGAAGTTGAATAAAAATTACCTTGCTTAATTCACAATCAAAAAATTTAAAATTTTAATAGTATAGTAAAAATACATTGAGGAAAATATGTTTGAGGAACAATTCAAATTAGTAAATGATCAAGAAGATAAATTAGAAAAATTACGAGGTTATCTTTGACATTACTAATAAAGAAAATAAAATAATTGAACTTAAAAAAGAATCTGAAAAAGATGGATTTTGGAATGATCAAAAAAATGCCCAAAGCATTTTACAAGAAGTAAAAAAATTAGAAATTTGGGTTGATGAATTTATTGCCTTAGTTGAAAAACAAAGAAATTTATTTGATTTTGTTGAGCTTGCAGAAGCTGAAAGTGATGAATCATTATTTGATGAAATTCAAAAAGAAATTACCGAATTAGATGAAAAAATTTCCGACTTGGAATTTAAAAGCATGCTTAGCGGAAAGGATGATGATAAAAATTGTATTTTAACAATTCACTCCGGTGCCGGCGGAACTGAAGCTCAAGATTGGGCAGAAATGTTATTTAGGATGTACTTACGATGGGCTGAGCAAAATAATTTTCAAACTCAACTTATTGATTTGCTTGAGGGAGACGGAGCCGGAATTAAAAGTGCAACTTTAGAAATTTCCGGTGAATTTGCTTATGGTTATGCTAAAGCTGAAATTGGTGTTCATCGGTTAGTTAGAATTTCTCCGTTCGATTCAAACAAGAGAAGGCATACTTCTTTTGCTTCCGTTTTTGTTCTTCCGGAAATTGATGATTCAATTGAAATAGAAATTAATCCTGCTGATTTGAGAATTGATACATATCGTTCCGGCGGTAAAGGCGGCCAAAATGTTAACAAAGTAGAAACAGCAGTAAGAATTACTCATATTCCGACAAATACAGTTGCAGCTTGCCAATCAGAAAGATCACAATCAAGTAATAAACTCAATGCTTTTAAGTTATTGAAAGCTAAACTTTATCAATTGGAATTGGCGAAACAAGAAGCTGCAAATGAAGAAACAGAAAAAACCAAAATGAAAATTGAATGGGGAAGTCAAATTAGATCATACGTTTTTCATCCTTATAATTTGGTGAAAGATCATCGCACAAATATTGAAACATCTAATACTCAAGCTGTTATGGATGGAGATTTAAATATGTTTATGAAAGCATTTTTATTAATGTTTTCTCAGAGCAATTCTTAATATTTTATTAAATATTTTTTGTTTTTCTTTTTTCTTAATCTTGCTCTTGATCTTAATCTTACTCTGACTTTTGTTTTTATTCAAAAAGTTTCTGAAATAAATAAGAATTATTAGAGAGATTAAAAATTAGATCAAGAGCACGATTAAGATTAAGAGTAAGAACAAAATTAAAAACAAGTGTAAGATGAATGGAAATTATAAATGGATGAAAAAAATAAATTAGTTCAAAAAAAAAAGAGCAAGAAAAATTCAGATTTTTTTGATAGAGTTTATAAAATTGTTGCAAAAATTCCTTATGGAAAAGTTACGACCTATGGAATAATTGCTGAAGTTTGCGGAATAAAATCATCTGCAAGAACTGTTGGCTGGGCAATAAATGGAGCGAAAGAATCGGGATTACAATGTCATAGAGTTGTAAATAGAAATGGTGAATTAACCGGTAAACTTCATTTTGGTGATCCGAATTTAATGGAAGAACTTTTGAGAAATGAGGGAATTGAATTTACTAAATCCGGAAATGTGAATATGGAAAAACATTTATGGAATCCAAGAAAAATAAAAATCAAAAATGAAAAATTAAAGGTCAAAATACGAAAATCAAAAAGCAGCAATGAAAAAATCTAATATTTACTAACTTCAAAAGATGCTAAACCGCCGTTAATATTAATATAAATTTTTTCTGTTGCAGATTCGAAATTATCAGTCACATATTCTGAACCATTTATTATAAAACCATCTAAACTTTTAGAAACCAAAGCCATA
>JBGSKB010000438.1:0-25330 GCA_041741395.1 Melioribacteraceae bacterium | reverse complement strand
TGATTCTTCAATAATTTCAAACCTTAAAATAATTGGTGCGACAAAAGGAATTGATAATTCAAGAGACCGAGCTGCAATTTCAACTTTCAACTCTAATGTTTATTTGGATGGAATCAATGTTGAAAATGTTCAAGCCCCAATTTTTTCTCAATACGGAAATGTTTCAATAAGAAATTCCAAACTTTATACAGAATATTCCGGTGATTTAATAAATATTAAAAAGGCAAATTTTGCACTGGTTGAAAATTGTGAACTAATCGGAAATGACCAATTTGATTCTGATGGAATTGATTTTGATCAAATAAATTCGGGAATCATAAGAGGAAATAGAATTTATAATATTTACGGTTCAAACAGCGATGCAATTGATTTGGGAGAAGGTGCAAAAAATATTTTAATAGAAAATAATATCATATATAATGTGAATGATAAAGGTGTATCTATTGGAAATGGCTCAACTGGAGTTATAAAAAGAAATGTAATTGCTAATTGCGGCATGGGCATTGGAATTAAAGATTATTATTCTTACGGTAATATTCAAAATAATACTTTTTATGGAAATCAATATGCAGTTGCTTGTTTTGAAAAAAATATTGGTGAAGGCGGCGGAAATGCAGATATTGTTAACTGCATATTGACAAATAGTAAAACTTCACCAATTTTGGTTGATGATTTTTCCAACATAAATATTTCTTATTCTCTTTCAAATACAGAAGAATTAACCGGACAAAATAATTTAAACACTGAACCAAAATTTCTTAACAATTTTTTATTATCAATAAATTCTCCGGCATTAAATTCAGGGGATCCAAATCTTCCTTATGATATTGATGGAAGCATTGCTGATATTGGCGCATATCCATTTGATCAATTTAAACAGACTGATTTATTTATTAATGAAATTCATTACAATCCGGGAAATGGTGAAGAATATAGATTTGTAGAAATTTATAATCGAGGTAAATCTTCCGTAAACCTCAACAACTTCAAAATATCCGGCGATATAAATTTTACTTTTGAAAATACAACAATTTCTTTCGGTGAATATTTAATAATTGCTAAAAATAAAAACAAATATGAAGGAAATAATTATAAAGTTTTTCAATGGCAAAATGGTGATTTGAAAAATTCGCTTGGCAATATTTTACTTTTAGATAACAATGATAATATTATTGATTTTGTAAATTATGATAGCAAATATTGGTGGCCTCAAGAACCAAACGGAAATGGACCATCACTTGAATTGCAAAATATAAATTATGAAAATATGGTTTCGCAAAATTGGAGAAGCAGCTTTACAAATGGAGGAACGCCGGGAAGATCAAATAATTCAAATCAGTTTACAAAAATATTTATAAATGAATTTTTAGCAAGTAATGATAAATTATTTAAAGATGAGTTTAATGAATTTGATGATTGGATTGAAATCTATAATAATAACAATTCCCCGGCAAATATTGCTGGATTGTATATTACTGATAATTTTAATAATCCTTGCAAATATCAAATTCCATTTTCTTCAACTGAGTTAACAACAATTCCGGCAAAAAGTCATATTTTGCTTTGGGCTGATGAACAAACCGAGCAAGGAATTTTTCATTTAAATTTTAAACTTGATAAAGATGGAGAAGAAATTGGTTTGGTTCAAGTAATTGATAATGATACTTTGATTATTGATTCTCTTACTTATTCTACGCAAACGACAAATATTTCTTTCGGAAGATTTCCGGATGGGACAAATAATTGGCAATTTATTAATAATCCAACTCCGGCTGATAGCAATAAAATTATTACAAATATTGAAGAAAAAAAAATGCCAACAGAATTTTCACTTTCTCAAAATTATCCAAATCCGTTTAACCCCAATACAACTATTGAATATTCAATTCCATCTAATTCTGTCATGCTGAATTCATTTCAGCATCTTAGTAATTCTGAGATCCCGAAACAAGTTCGGGATGACAATGTGAAATTGATTGTGTATGATGTTTTAGGAAGAGAAGTAAAAACTCTTGTCAATGAAAAGCAAAAACCGGGAATTTACAAAGTTGAATTTAGTGGAAGTAAACTTTCAAGTGGAATTTATTTGTATCAATTAAAATCCGGTACCTTTATTCAAACTAAGAAAATGATTCTTCTCAAATAGGAACTAAAATGAAAAAAATAATTTTGACCTTTTTTATTGCTTCCTTCAGCATTGCTCAAGTTGATACAACATTTTATGGATTAAGAGGTTATGAAGATCAAAATGGAAATACACATTTATTTTACAGAATGAAAAGTAGTTATTATTATTTAAGACAAAGTGATTTCTGGGCTGGAGAAAATAGAAAAGATATTTTCCATTTTGATGTACATAATAATACTGACTCGTTGTTTTTAATAGATGGAGTTGAATTTTATCAACCTTTTCCTAATACTGGGCATGTGGTTAGTGATTTTGAATTTACTGATAGTACACTTACTAACTTCTATCAAGCTGGAGATGCCATTACCAGTTTTGAACCCGGTCCAATTGTTATTTATAATAGAAATTATGATTCGCCTTTTCAGGTTAATTCATTTCATGGTGTTACGTATAATTTAGAAATTGCAAATATTGATTCAAGTTTTAAGGTATTTGTTTATTCTGATAATACCCCAAAAGGAATATTTACTCAATTTAAAGGTATTTTCGAATTAGTTGAATCAACCGAAAATTTCCAATTAGTCTCCATAAATAGTAAAAATCCAAAATTTTGGTTTGTTGAAGATCAAAAATATTTTTTATACAAATCAATTGATACTGGAAAAACTTTTCATATGGTTGATTCTAAAAATATTTCACGTACTTATTTTACACAAGATTATTTAAATCGCTTTTTTATATATGACCCAAATAATCTTAACATTTATAGAATTATTAATTACGATAACAAGTATCAATTAATTGTTTCAAATAATTTTGGAGAACTGGGAAGTTGGACTAAAACTTTTGAATCTTCAGATGAAATATTTATATCTTATGATAAATCATTAAGTGGTACTTTATATATCGCTGTTGGCAAACAAATTTATATTTCGACAGATTACGGCTATTCATTTTCATTATTTACCGAAATAGAACAAAATATTTTAGGCATATATAAAAAAACAAATTCAGATTTACTTTATGTCACTACTAAGCACAAACTTTTAGAAATAAATTCTGATTCACTTAAAACTCTAAAGCAATTAATTGATTATAATAATTTAAGTTACTATCCATTGAATATAGGGAATAAATGGTATTATGAAATTATTGATGATCCAGTTTGGGAAATTGGAGCTGATAAATATATTCTTACAAAAGAAGTAATAAAAGATACTCTTTTAGAAAACGGTAAAAAATATTTTATTATTCAAGAAACGCAGAGCGATACAAATCAAATTAATCTTTACTTTGAAAGAATTGATTCAATAAATGGAAAAGTTTATCGACTTGTTGAAGAAATCAACAATGCTGAAGAATTCTTAATTGTTGATTTGTACTCTGCTATTGGTGATTCTTTTCAAACTTTTATAAATATTACAAATTTTTATGAAACGGAAAACGTATATTTATCTGAAGAAAAACTTCAAAATATATTCAAATATGATTCCTCCTCTCAAGAATTGACAAAAAACTATATTATTTCTACTAATGATAATTTGAAATTTTTTGACTATTCATTTGCAAAGAATTTTGGAAAAACTTTTCAACATAAAGGTCATTTTGATGCTTATGACGA
Organism: Melioribacteraceae bacterium; assembly: GCA_041741395.1. Classification (GTDB taxonomy): domain Bacteria; phylum Bacteroidota; class Ignavibacteria; order Ignavibacteriales; family Melioribacteraceae. The sequence continues at coordinate 21,581 of JBGSKB010000438.1, read as the reverse complement.
ATATCAAAATTTAATTGCTGCATTTATAAATGGAATTAAATACGGTGATACTATTCTTGTAGATATAAAAAACAATAAAACAATTTTGCTAACTGAATTTTCTTTAACTCAAAATTATCCAAATCCGTTTAACCCAACTACAACAATAGAATATTCAATTCCATCTAATTCTGTCATGCTGAATTCATTTCAGCATCTTAATAATTCTGAGATCCCGAAACAAGTTCGGGATGACAATGTGAAATTGATTGTGTATGATGTTTTAGGCAGAGAAGTAAAAACTCTTGTCAATAAAAAACAAAAACCCGGAATTTACAAAGTTGAATTTGACGGAAGCAATCTTTCAAGTGGTGTTTATCTTTATCAATTTAAATCTGGAACTTTCATTCAAACCAAGAAAATGATAATTTTGAAATAATCATAATCTTAAATTTGCATAATGACAAAAAATATTGAACTTCTAAATTCTTTGAATTCCTCGCAAAGAAAAATATTTTCAAAAATTAATTCTCCGGAAAAAATTCAAATATTCCTAGACTCAATAGAATACAGCTTAGAACCGATTTACAGATGTCCTCTTAGAGTTTTTAATGAAAAAGTCGGACATTGTTTTGATGGCGCCGTTTTCGCCGCAGCAGCATTAAGTCAAATAGGATTTCAGCCAATAATTTTAGATATGCTTCCAAACAATAGAGATGATGATCACATTCTTGCATTATTCAAAATTGAAAATTATTGGGGTGCTATTGCAAAATCAAATTTTGTTGGATTACGATTCCGCGAACCAATATTTAAAACATTGCGCGAATTAGTTCTTTCTTACTTTGAACAGTACTATAACACTGCAAAAGAAAAAACTTTAAGAGGTTATACTGTTCCATTAAATCTGAAAATGTTTGACAAAAATAATTGGCATACAAATGACGAAACCATGGAACTTATCGCTCAAAAGTTGGATAAAATTCGTAAGTATAAATTATTAAATAAAAAAATGGAAAAACGTCTTTTACAAGTTGATGAACGAACTTATTCAGCCGGATTAATTGGAGTTAACGAAGCGGGATTATTTAAACCGTAAAATTTAGGGAACCTCTAAAAACTCCAAATCGCAAAAAACAAATCTCAAATAATCTAGAATAACCAAAATTCAAATGACAAAAATTTAATTTTCTGAGAATTTGGTTTTTTGAATTTGGAATTTATTTGTTATTTCGTGCTTGTTGTTTGAGATTTTAGAGATGCCTTTTATATATTGATTTTATTCCACATAACAAATTAATCCCTTTAAATATAATCCTTCAGGAAAATTTGAAGCAACCGGATGATCCAAAGATTGAGTAAGCCATTTAATTATTTTCACATTTCTTCCGGCATCAAGTGCGGCATCGGAAACAATTTTTTGAAATAATTCCCTATCCATCAATCCCGAACACGAAAATGTAAAAAGTATTCCGCCTTTATTTAAAATTTTAAATGCAAGCATATTTATGTCTTTATAACCACGACTCGCTTTTTCAACATTTGCCTTTGACTCAATAAATTTTGGTGGATCAAGGATTATTAAATCAAATAAATTATTTTCATCACGATATTTTCTCAATAATTTAAAAACATCACCTTCTACATTTATATTTTTTTTAATTGGTAAACTATTAATTTCAATATTTTTCAAAATGAGTTTTAAGGCTTCAGAAGATGAATCAATATTAGTAACAGATTCTGCTCCAGCTCTCAAAGCATAAAGACTAAATCCTCCGGAATATGAAAAACAATTCAGAACTTTTTTATTATCGGAATATTCTACAATTAATTGTCTATTATCTCTTTGATCAAGATAAAATCCGGTTTTGTGACCTTTTTTTATATCAACAAAAAACTTAATTCCATTCTCAAAAATTTCAATAAAATCGGGCGGTTCTTCGCCAAATAAATTTCCTAATCTAATTTCAAGTCCTTCTTTTTTCCTAACATCTACATCTGAGCGTTCGTAAATTCCCTTTGCCGAAATTACATTTTTAATTGCTTCAATTATTTCAGTTTTCCACAATTCTGAACCGGCAGAGAGAAATTGGCAAACTAAATAGTCAGAATATTTATCTAAAATCAATCCCGGTAAACCATCCGATTCGGAATTTATTATTCTATATGCATTTGTGTTTTTATCAAATTGCAAATTTCTTAATTCAACTGCCGATTTTATTCTTTTTTCAAAAAAAGTATTATCAATATTTTTGGATTCGTTAAACGTCCAAATTCTAACTCTAATTTGTGATTGTGGAGAAAAAGCCCCTCTTCCCAACCAAATATTTTTTGAAGAAAAAACTTCAACATTTTCACCGATTTGGGGATTTCCAATAATTTTTTCAATCGCTCCGGAAAAAACCCACGGATGTTTTCTTAACAAAGATTTTTCACGACCAGGTTTTAGTATAATTTTGTTCATAACATTTTTCAATTTTTAATTCACAAAATACCGAAAACTTATTTCACATTCTGAATCTCAAAACTGTTACCCAATTATTGACTTTTCATTTGTGGATATTTTTTAGCATATTGCAAATAATAAGATATTATATCTCAATTTTAGAGAATTCTCATGAAAAAATATTTCTTTACTTATTATTTTGTATTCATTCAAGGAATTTTATTTTCTCAAAGTAATATTGATTTTTCGGCACAAACTTTAGAAAATAAATACATAAAATTTTCCGAAATTCTGAAAGACTCACCAACTCTTGTAGGTTTTTGGGCTTTGTGGTGTAAGCCTTGCCGAACCGAAATGAAATATCTTGATGACTTTTTTCTAAAATACAAAATTAAAGGATTTAACATAATTGGAATCAATCAAGATTCTCCAAGAAGTTTGGCAAAAGTAAAATCTTTTATTGCATCACACAAAATTTCATTTCCAATTGTTCTTGATCCAAACCAAGATATCTTTCAAAAATTCAATGGTCAATCAATTCCGTTAACAGTTTTATTTAATAAAAATGGCGAAGTTGTCTACTCACACATTGGATATTTGCCCGGCGATGAAATTGAATTGGAAAAAGAAATTATAAAACTATTGGAGAATTAATTGCTAAAATTTTTTTCTGCATCATTCATTTTTTTGTGTACAATAATTATAAATGGACAAATTCAGCCAAGTCTATCAAATCTTTTACGTTGTGGAAATGGAAGTCACGAAATAGGAACAATATCAAATAAATTTCAATATTTTGAAAATTTAACTGATTTCAGATTATCATTGCCGGTTAATTTTAATATTGGATTAAGATTTTTATATGATGATCCTCCGGAAATTGGAGATAATTTTAAAGGAATTAAACGAAGATTTATTGAATATGTTGATGAAAAATTAAATATCAGAATTGGAAATTCATCGGAACTCTACGGACGTGGATTAGTTTTAAATTTATTTGAAAACCGCGGATTAGCTTATGATACTTGGATTGATGGAATAAAGGCAAGTTATAAAATTGACGATTTAAAAGCTTCAATAATTGCCGGAGAAATTAATTTTAGAGATTCTGTAACAGTTATAAGATATGAAAATTACAAGCTGCGAGGCGGAAATATAGAATATAATATTTTAGATGAAATAAAAATTGGCGCATCATTTTTAAATTCCCAAGCTGCAATTCCTCAGATTGATAATTCCAAATTTCAATCAACTTCAGAACTACCAGAATTTTATTTCGAATTTAATAAGGAACAATTTAATGTATTTTTTTCTTGGGCAAATAAATGGACAACCACTTCTTCTCTAAATAAAACTTTTAAAGGAAATGGAATTTATTCTTCTGTTTCATTTGCAGCGGAATCTTTTGGTATTACACTTGATTATAAAAATTATAATTTCGATAAGCAAAATCCGTTTCTGCAAAATGATGTAACAAGAACTTCAAAATTTTTGCCTTTTCAAAATCCACCAATTGTTATGAAAGAACATAGTTATTATTTCCTTTCAAGATCATTGCATGATATAGATTTTAATGATGAAGTCGGGTTCCAGTTTGATGTAAATTATGCTGCAAATGAGGATCTGAATTTCAACGTAAATTTTAGTATAGCAAGCCGACATAATTCATACATTTTAAATAATTCTAATTTCGAATTTGTTGAAGATAAAAGAGAAGCAAATTTTTTGCCGATAAATGATAAAAAATATTCACCTTATTATGAAATTTTTGCTGAAGGAGAATATTATTTTAACTTAAATACAATAATGAGATTTGGAATTTCATCAAGAGAAAAAACTATTTACAATTATTTTTCTGGTTTAAATGGAAGCCACACAATAAAATCATTTGTTATTCCATTGCAATTTCAAAAAACTTTTTCAGAAAATTTTTCAGCTATACTTCAATATGAATTTGAAATTGTAAATGATAATTATAATACTGGAGAAGAGAATTTCAACAATCAATTTATTTCAATCTTAACTTCCCTTTTTAGAAAAGCTTCAGCAGCATTGAGATATGAATTTACAAATAATAATTATGATGTTTCGGGAAGAACAAACTGGCTTGTTGGTGAATTTGGTTATAGAATTTCCGGCTCAAATTTATTAACAATTTCCTATGGAAGAGAACGAGGCGGACAAGTTTGCACAAATGGAATTTGCCGATATTTACTTCCTTTTAAAGGTTTAAGATTTACTCTACAGACAAATATTTAAATATTAAGAGGTTATTATGAAAAAGTTATATATTATTTTAATTTTATTTTGGGCAATGACTTCAGTCGTTCATTCAAATGATAGAAAAGTACTTGTGGAAATTTTTACAAATTCACATTGTCCGCTTTGTCCTCCGGCGCATTCTGCTATTGATAGTTATCTTCAGACAAACAATGGAACAAAAATAGAATTTATTTATTATCACATGGTTTTCCCTTATTCAACAGATAAACTTTATCAAGATAATACTATTGATGCCGCTGCAAAAAATAATTTATATGGACCATATTCTTCAACGCCGCAAGCTTTTTTTAACGGAACTCATGTTGCAAATAGTTTCAATAATTGGGCAAGTAATTTAGATAATTTAGTTTCAGAACAAAGTAGTTTTGATATTTTACTTTCCGGAAATTTTACTGATGCCGATTTTACAATAAATGCAGAAATTACAAAAACGGTAGAAGTTTCTGAAAACGATTTAACAATAAATTTCGTAGTTGTTGAAAATGTTGATTACCTAGGAAATAATGGAATCGCAAATCATAAAAATGTAATGAGAAAAATTGCAAATGTTAATGGTGAATCTATAAATATTGGGTTAAATGAAACAAAAAATATTTCATCAACTTTTGAAGTTAATAATTTATGGAATACAAATGAGTTAAAAATTATAGCTTATCTTCAAAGTTCTTCTACAAAACAGATTTATCAAACTGAATCTATAAATTATTCTGATTTATCTCTGACTAATATTGAAAACGCAAATTTGCCGAATAAATTTCAACTTTTCCAAAACTATCCAAATCCATTTAATCCAACCACAACTATAGAATACTCAATTCCACAATATTCTGTATTAAACGAAAATTTTCGTTCAATACAATTAACTGTGTATGATGTTTTAGGCAGAGAAGTAAAAACATTAGTTAACAAAATACAAAAACCAGGAAATTATGAAATTTTATTTAACGCAAAAGAGTTTCCAAGTGGAATTTATTTTACACAACTCAAATATGGAACAACCATTCAAACTATAAAAATGGTTTTGTTGAAGTAAAATTTAATATTTTAGTTATAGTTTTAGATAAATTTCAACTCGAATTGAATTATTTGGATGCCAAAAAGTGACATTTCTATAAAAACAAGTTAAATAATCAGATATTACGACAAAAAATTCTTAATTATTTTTTTAATTGAACTAAATTTGATATTTTTAATACGGATTCTATAAAATTCACCTTAATTTAATAATTACAGTTTCAGTTCATTTAAATTTTCCTAAATTGTATTTTCTTTTTTTCGATAATAAAACGTGATAAACTTTTTTGACAACGTGAATTTAATAAATAAAAATTCACTAAAATTTGTCGATAATAAAACAAAAAGTGGTAATAACATGAGTGATGAACTACAAAGCAAACCAAGATTATTAATTGTTGAAGATGATTACGAAAACCAGAAATTCCTCCAAATATTTCTGAAAAGAAAATTTGATCTTGAAATCTGCGATTCTTCAGATACTTTTTACGAAAAATTAAATAATTCCAAATTCGATATTATTTTAATGGATATTTCGTTAAGAGGTAAAAAAGACGGTTTGCAACTAACGCAAGAAATTAGACAAATGGATGAGTATAAAAATTTGCCGGTTGTTGGCTTATCTGCGCATGCTTTTCAAAGAGATAAAGATAATGCTTACAATGCCGGAGTTGATATTTTTCTAACAAAGCCAGTTCAAAATGATGTATTAATGGATACATTAATTAGAACTTTAGAAAAAAAGTCCAGAAATTAGTTTATACTTTTTTAGACTTCAAATTTGTAACTTTCCCCAACGGTTTTTCTTTTAAAACTTTGGGAATTTTTTATGTTTAGTAAAGTATTATCAAAATTTATTTTAATTACTTTTCTTACTTCGCAAATAATATTTCCTCAAGAAAATTTAAATTTTTCTTCGGCGCAAGATAATTTCAATTTTGGAAGTTGGTTTTCGGGATCAAAAAATTTTATAGAAATTTCATACGGATTTGGTGAATTAAAACAAAAGAATTTTGATACTGAATTTAATCCACTTTCACTTTCTGAAATAAAACTTGGGAAAAGATATTTAAAACCAGCTGGAAATTACCGTATTTTAGAATTTGAAGATAATTTTTTGTTTTCTTCTTATTTAAATGACAATCCAGGTAATATTCAAAACACTAAAATTAATTTTAAAATTTGGCGTTTTGGTCTTGGATTTAGAAAAGGTTATGGATATAGTTTTGGGCAAAATTTTGCAATTCTGCCATCTTACCAATTAGGATTTGTTTGGAATCAATCAAAATTCTCACACCCAATTGAAAGAATTTTAACATTTGCACCAGTTCAAATTTGGCAAACAGAAAAAAATATTTTGGATGATTATGATAATGAAATAAAATTTGGAACAACTAACGTTGCCGGAATTGATTTAAAATTGAGCTCATTATTAAACATTGGAATTAATTACGAAACGCAGATAATTCTGCCTTCATATTTAGTTTGGAAACACTTTGCAAGTTTTGGAATAGAATTACTTTCTCAAACCGGAATTGATTTTTTAACGGAAGGTGTAATAATTAAAGCTATGCCAAGCGTAACTCCAATATTATATTTCTTGATGAAAAATGGATTATCATATTTTTTCTATACTTTAAAACAAGAAAAAATGAACTGGCCATTTGATACAAAAACACCAGTAACAATGGAATCTCTTAAATTTGATATCAAAATTAATTTTTAATTATCTAAAAATTATAAATTAAATATTTCGATATTATTTGATTGGTTAAAAAAAATTACAAATTTTATTTTATAATTCCGTGACTATTTTTTTCATTTTTTTTATCTCTTTTAGCTGCTTTTTTTTCTTTCATCGATTTTACCGCTTCTTTCTTTGAACCTTTTTTAGCGTTTTGACCTTTACTCATAACCTCTCCTAATATTATCTTTTTTGTAAGTAATTAATTTCTAAATCCTATATTCAATCAAAATTAGCATTAAATTGTTAATTATTCATATTAAGCCAATCAATTGCTTCTGAATTGTTGCCATTAAAAAAATATTTTAATACGCACCAGCTATCATTTCTATTTATTGATTGTTTTACATTTGAATTTTGCTCTTGATCCGTTAACACAATAGCAATTTGATCTGAATTTTTAAATCCAAACTGCTGAAGTTCATCTTCTGCCGTATGAATATTAAAAATTGATCCTTGTAAAATCGTGTTACTATGATCAAAAATAAATTTATTGCAATTATTTTTACGGGCAAGCTTTACAGCTTCTTTTGAATATTCCTCAACAATTTGAAAGTTTAATCTTCCCTTCGTTTTAATTCCAATGATTTTTTTTTCTTCTAAAAAATCAATTGTATATTTCATAACAAATTCCTTTAGTCATTAAGTTGATATAATATATGAATAATAGATTTGGGAAACTAATTAATAAATTGATTGGAAATTTTGAGAATTGAGAGATATTATAATTTAAATCCCAGAGTAAATCTGGGATTTAAATTTTCAAAAGTTTTATCTAATAACTTTTACGTCAGATGCTTGTAAGCCCTTTGCACCTTGAGTAATTGAAAACTCAACTTTATCATTTTCGTTTAAAGATTTGTAGCCGTCTCCAATAATTGATTGAAAATGTACAAATACATCTTCACCACTTTTTTGTGAAATAAATCCAAATCCTTTTGAACTGTTAAACCATTTAACAGATCCTTGTTTTCGCTCTGCCATGACAGATGCTCCTTTTTAAATAATTAATTGATTTTGTTTATGACAGGGCTCTAAAATTTTTTACAGGGGAAGTTTATGAATTGCTTCTACTTCTACATCTACAAATATCTGGAAAAACCAGATTTACTTCTAAAGTTACTGCCGTACGCTGTAAACATAAATTAATTTATGTTAGTAACCAAATTATTTTTTAACTTTTTTTGCTTAATATTGACTTTTCTTTTTATGATTTCCGGCTTCTAAATTCTTTATTCAGCATTTCACTTTCTCTTTGGTCTGTACAAATGAGTTGCTTCGCCAAAAAATACTTCAGCACTTTCCATCATTGTTTCTGATAATGTTGGATGTGCATGAATTGTAAGCGAAATATCTTTTGCTATAGCTGCCATTTCAATAGCCAAAGTTCCTTCTGCAATTAATTCACCAGCTCCCGGACCAACAATTCCAACTCCCAAAATTCTGGTAGTTTCCGGATCAATAATTAATTTTGTTAAACCATCACTTCTATCCATCGTTCTTGCACGCCCGCTTGCAGCCCAAGGAAATCTTGTAACTTCCACTTTTATTCCTTTTTCTTTAGCTTCAATTTCTGTTAGCCCAGCCCAGGCAACTTCGGGATCTGTATATACAACTCCTGGAATTGCAGCCGGTTCAAATGCAACTTTATGTCCGGCAATTGCTTCAACTGCAACTTTCCCTTCCGCCGATGCTTTATGAGCTAACATTGGTCCTTTTACGATATCGCCAATTGCAAAAATATTCGGATCATCAGTTTGCATCTTATCATTAACTTGAACAAATCCGCGTTCGTTGACATTAACTTTAGTATTTTCTATTCCTAAATTTTTTGTAACTGGCGTTCGACCAATAGAAATAAGCGCTTTATCAAATTCTAATTCTGTTTCGTTTAATCCTTCACCTTCAAGTGTTACTTTTAGAACATTTCCAACATCTTCTAACTTTACAACTTTTGTTTTGGTAAGAATTTTTTCAAACTTTGGTTCAATGCTTTTTTGAAAAACATTTACTAAATCTTTATCGGCACCAGGCAATAATGATGGAAGTAATTCAACAACTGTAACCTTACTTCCTAAAGCAGCATAAACTGATCCGAGCTCCATTCCTATTACACCACCACCAACGACCAGCAATCTTTTTGGAATTTCATTAAGCTCAAGTGCATCTGTAGAATCCATAACTTTTGGTGAATCAATTGAAAGTCCCGGAATTTTAGATGGAATTGAACCAGTAGCCAAAATTGCTTTTTCAAAAATCAATTCTTCTGTTCCTCCATCAACTTTTTCTATTGATAAAGTATATGAATTTATAAACCTTGCTTTTCCTTGTATATAATTTATTTTACGCTGTTTAACTAATTGTCCCGTTCCGGATGTATTTTGAAAAACTACATCTTCTTTAAATTTTCTAATTTTATCTATATCAATCTTTGGTTCTCCAAAATCAACTCCCCATTTGTGAGCTTCTTTTGTTTCGTTCAATAGTTTTGCAACATGTAAATATGCTTTTGAAGGAATGCAGCCAATATATAAACAAGTTCCGCCGGGATTTTTTTGAGGATCAATTAATGTAACTTGCATTCCTAAATCTGCTGCAAGAAACGCAGCAGTATATCCACCCGGACCAGCGCCAATTACTGCAAGTTGTGTTTTATTGCTCATTTATTTTCTCCAAATCAAAAATTCTATTTTACTTTTACTCTTGATCTAATTCTAGTCATCTTAATTTCAAAATTTCAAAATCATTCTAAAGTCATTCCCGAATGTTTTTATCGGGAATCTATTTTATAATTCTATATATTCCCACTTTCGCGGAAATGACAAAGCAAACTATCCTTCCAAACTAAGTAAAAATGGCTGTTCTAAAGCATTAACTACCCATCGGATAAATCTTGCGGCATCTGCTCCGTCAATTATTCTGTGATCATAGGATAAGGAAAGCGGCAGCATTAATCTTGGTACAAATTCACCATCAATAAAAACCGGTTCGTAATTTCCTCTTGAAACACCAAGAATGGCAACTTCCGGCACATTCACAATTGGGGTAAACGCTGTTCCGCCTATTCCGCCTAAATTACTGATTGTAAAACATCCGCCTTGCATATCTTCAATTGTAACTTTTTTGTCTCTTGCCTTTACAGATATATCATTTAATTCAACTGCAAGCTGAATGATATTTTTCCTATCAACATTTTTAATTACGGGAACAATCAATCCCTTTTCAGTATCAACAGCAACACCAATATTAAAAAAATCTTTATAGATAATTTCTTTACTATCCATATCTACGCTTGCATTGAATTGCGTAAAAACTTTTAAAGCTGATGAAATCACTTTTAGCAAAATTGCTGTAACGGTTAATTTTCCACCACTTGATTCAACTTTTTTTGAAAATTGTTTTCGCAGATTTTCTAAATCAGTAATATCTGCTTTATCAAATTGAGTTACGTGAGGAATTGTTGCCCAAGCGTATGAAAGGTGTTCTGCTGTTTTTTTGCGAACGTTGCTCATCGGTTCTTTTTTTATATTTCCCCATTTTGTAAAATCGGGCAGCGCTTCACGCTTTAATCCGACTGTTACTCCAGCCGCTCCGGTTCTAATTTTTTCATTAAAAGATTTTGCAAATTTCTTTATATCTTCAATCAAAATTCTTCCACCGGGTCCACTTCCGTTTACTTCGTTTATATCAATTCCAATTTCTCTTGAAAATCTTCTTACAGAAGGTGCCGCAGCAGCAATTTTATTGGGAAATTCTTTTTTAATATTTGTATCAACTGATGTTACTTTTTGCGGAATTGCAGTTTCTACTTTTTGTTCAATTGGAGTTGATGTTTTAGTTTCAATATTTTTTTGTTCTTCAACTTTAACAGGTTTTTCAACTTTTGGAATATCACCAGATTCAACAATTAGAACAACTTCTCCAACTTTTGCTTTTTCACCGGATTTCACTTTTATTTCTTTTATAATTCCGCTAAACTCAGATGGGATTTCTACCGTTGCTTTATCAGTTTCAATCTCAAAAAGAATTTGATCTTTTTCAATTTTATCTCCAACAGAAACTAAAACTTTTGTTACATCTGCCGAAGTAATATTTTCGCCAAGTTCAGGTAATTTAAATTCTATAATCCCAGATTGACTTTTATTGGTTTCCACTATTTCTGATTTTGGCTCACCAACTTTTTCAGTTTTGGTTTCAGATTTTATTGGTTCAACAGTTTTTGTATGATTACTTTTTTCAATTTCAGAAGGTGAACTTTCCATTTCTTCAAATGTGAAAATTACTTCACCAACTTTAATAGTATCACCATCTTTAACTTTTACACTTTTTACAACTCCGGCAAATTCAGCGGGAATTTCAACTGTTGCTTTATCAGTTTCAATTTCTAATAAAATTTGATCAATACTAACTTTATCTCCAATAGAAACCAAAACTTTTACAATATCAGCTTTTTCAATATTCTCACCGAGTGCAGGTAATTTAAATTCAAATGCCATTTTATTACTCTATTTTTATTTTCAAGTTAAGATTTAATTGGACTATTTTTTTTCAAATCAATGTTCAAATCGGAAACTGATTTAGTAATAGTTTCTTTTGAAATTTTTCCTTCTTCAAAAAGCGAATACAATGTTGCATAAACAATATGTTTTGCATCTACTTCAAAGAAATCTCTTAACGCTACTCTGCTTTCACTTCTTCCAAAACCAAGAGTGCCAAGTGTTGTTAATTTTCCAGGAAACCATTTAGAAATTGAATCAGATAAAATTTGTGAATAATCTGAAGCTGAAATAAAAATTCCTTCTTCGCCTTCTGTAATTTGTTGAATATAATTTTTCTTTTTTTGTTCAGTTGGATTCATTCTATTCCATCGCTCAATATCTAAAGCATCATAATGAAGATTTTTATAATTTGTTACACTCCAAACATCTGCAGAAACATTATAATCTTTTTCTAAAATTGTCTGAGCTTTCAATACTTCATTTAGAATTGAACCACTTCCTAAAAGATGTACTTTTAATTTGGATTTATTTTCTGAGACTTTATATTTGTACATTCCTTTAATTATTCCATCCTCAACACCTTCCGGCATTGATGGCATCTCATAATTTTCATTCATAACAGTAATGTAATAATAGCAGTCTTCTTGAAGTTCGTACATTCTATAAATTCCATCACGAATTATAACCGCAAGCTCATAAGCAAAAGTTGGATCGTAAGCTTTTACTGTAGGAATTGAATGTGCGAGAACGTGACTTTGTCCATCTTGATGCTGCAAACCTTCACCAGCTAAAGTTGTTCTTCCTGCAGTTCCGCCAATTAAAAATCCTTTACATTGCATATCAGCTGCTGCCCAAGCAAAATCTCCAATTCTTTGGAATCCAAACATTGAATAAAATGTGAAGAATGGAATCATATTAATTCCGTGTGTTATATATGCTGTTCCGGCAGCAATGAATGATGACATTGAACCAGCTTCAGTAATTCCTTCTTCTAAAATTTGACCGTTGACAGCTTCTTTATAATATAGCAAACTATCTTTATCAACCGGTTCATATAATTGTCCGCGAGTTGAATAAATTCCAACTTGTCTAAACAAAGCTTCCATTCCAAAAGTTCTTGCTTCATCCGGCACAATAGGAACAACAAGTTTTCCAATCTCTTTATCTTTCAAAAGTTTTGTTAAAATTCTAACATAAACCATTGTTGTAGAAACTTCTCTTCCATCTGTACCTTGATAAAATTCTTTAAATAATTCTTGTGAAGGAGTTTTTATTTTTTGATTTCTAATTACTCTTTTGGGAACATAACCGTTTAATTCTTGTCTTCGTTTTTTTAGATATAGAATTTCCGGACTATCTTCTTCGGGTCTGTAAAACGGAGCATTAACAACATCTTCATCAGACATTGGAATACCGAATCTGCTTCTAAATTCTTTCAATTCATCTTCATTCAATTTCTTTTGAGAATGTGTAATGTTTTTTCCTTCTCCAGCTTCTCCCAAACCATAGCCTTTTACAGTTTTTGCCAAAATAACTGTTGGTCTATCTTTTGTATTTACCGCAGATTTAAATGCAGCATAAACTTTTTCAGGATCATGTCCGCCTCTTTTCATCTTAGCAAGATCTTCATCGGTATAATGTTTTACTAATTCTAAAAGTTCAGGATATTTTCCAAAGAAATGTTCACGAATATATGCACCGCCTTCAACAATATATTTTTGAGATTCGCCGTCAATAATTTCATTCATACGTTTTATGAGAAGTCCAGTTTTATCAGCTTCCAATAAAGGATCCCAATCACTTCCCCAAATAACTTTTATAACATTCCATCCGGCTCCTCTAAATACTGCTTCCAGTTCTTGAATAATTTTTGCATTTCCTCTAACTGGTCCATCCAATCTTTGAAGATTACAATTAATAACGAAAATTAAATTATCAAGTTTTTCACGCGAAGCTAAGGAAATTGCACCTAAAGCTTCAGGCTCATCGGTTTCACCATCACCTAAAAATGCCCAAACTTTTGATTCGGATGGAGTTTTCAATCCCCTATTTTCTAAATATTTATTAAACCTTGCTTGATAAATTGCCATAATTGGTCCCAAACCCATTGAAACAGTTGGGAATTCCCAAAAATCCGGCATCAATCTTGGATGAGGATACGAAGAAAGTCCACCGCCAGGTTTTAATTCATGCCTAAAATTGTGCAATTTTTTTGCATCTAATCTTCCTTCTAAATATGCTCTTGCGTAAATTCCAGGGGCAGCATGTCCTTGAAAATAAATTTGATCACCTTGATTATTATTATCTTTTCCTTTGAAAAAATGATTGAATCCAATTTCATAAAGAGTTGCAGCAGATGCATAAGTAGAAATGTGTCCGCCAATTCCCGGATCAATTTTATTTGCTCGAACAACCATTGCCATTGCATTCCAGCGTACAAGACTTTTAATTCTTCGTTCAATTTCACGTCCGCCGGGAAATTTTGGTTCATTCTGTTTTGGAATTGAATTAATATAAGGTGTATTTGCTGTAAAAGGAAGCTCAACTCCGGCCTGATGCGCATAGGTATCCAATTCATTTAAAAGTTGTTGAACTCTTTCTGGACCTCCAGTTTGTAGAATATATTCAAGTGATTCTAACCATTCTCTGGTTTCTATCTCATTTAAATCTTCTACATCATCTCTTTTTATGACATCCATTTCTTGATTTTCCTTATTAAATTTTCAATTTTGTTAAAGGTTATTTTATCTTATTAAAAAACCTTATTTTCCAAATAAAATGAAGTTTTTGACAAAAATTTTATAATTGAATATTAATTTACGATAGTTTTTCAGCATTTTCAAGCTTATGGAATATAAAAAATGATTCTTGGTTGCATATGCAACGTAAAACAAAATTAAAATTTTAGAATACACTTTGGTTTTTTTTCAATTTTTATTTTTTTAAGTAAATGGCATCTCTAAAATCTCAAACAATAATGAACAAATAAATTCCCAGTTCAAAAAACCAAATTCTCAGAAATTAAATTTTATTCATTTGGATTTTGGTTATTCGAGATTATTTGAGATTTGTTTTTTGCCATTTGGAATTTTTAGAGATTCCCTAAATTTGATACTCAAACTTTGTTTGGATTAAATTGCTTTATATTTTTAACATTTTTAAAATTGATATGTGAAGTTTCAAATAAATTTAATATTATTACCGCATAATTTTTCAACAAATAAAAGAAAGGAATAAAAAATGGATATGTTAAAATCTGTTCTTGGCGGTGGAGATAAAAATGATCTCATGTCGGTTGTTATGGGTTTAATTGGTGGACAAAAAGGCGGATTGAGCGGATTGGTAAGCCAATTTGCTTCAAAAGGTCTTGGAGATGTTATTGGATCTTGGGTTGGAACTGGTGAAAACAAAGCAATTTCTACAGATCAATTGCAAAATGCTCTTGGTTCAGAGAAAGTTGAAGATATTGCATCAAAGCTTGGTGTTGATCCAAATTCCGCACTATCACAATTATCAAAAATTTTACCGCAAGCAGTTGATAAATTAACTCCAAATGGAAAAGTTCCTGAAGGCGATATTCTTAGTCAAGGTATGAATTTATTAGGCGGACTTTTCGGTAAAAAATAATTTTCTAATTTCCCCCACAATCTCAAAAAATTAAGCCGTGATTTTTCACGGCTTTTTTTCAAAATAAATAATTTATTTATTTCTTTATGTAACTCAAATCTGGTCTTATATTGCCGAATTTGTTTTCCATACTTAAAACTAAAGGCGCAAATTTTACCCAAAGTTTATCTTCGTCTTCTTTTATTTTTGTACTAATTTCACTCATACTATTATAGTAATCTGCACCATCTTTGTAAAGTTCATTTATTACAATTGTGTTTGCACTTTCGCCCATGTCTATTGTCCAAACATCATAAGCAAATGGAATGTTATTTTTCTCATATAACTCTTTCCATTCTTTTAATATTGCTTTCATTTCTTTTTGTTTTTCAAGTTTATAATTGAAAAATATCCAATGCATGAATTTACCTTCTCCTTCTTTTAGTTTGGGCATTTTAGGTATATAAGAAAAATCCGCAGACCATTTCGCTACAAATTGTTTATAAGTTTCAATACTTTCAGAGTTTTCTTTTTCAAAATTGGCAGCTTTTTCCTTATCAATTTTATCATAGGCTGTCATGAACTTTTCATGTATTTTATCTATTTCACCATAATTTGCAATTGGAATGAGATAATAAAAATGAAAATCATCTCTTTGTGATGCATGAATTTGGGGAATATCAAGTCCGGCTTCTGCCATAAGTCCCAGCCATTCTTTTGAAGTTTTTTCATATTGATCATACTTTTCAACTTTTGCAATTTCTTCGTGAATAATGAAAAGTTGATCTTTCTGCATTTTTTGGGCATTTATAGAAAATGTATAAATTGTTAGAAAACCGCACACCCAAAACATAATAGGTTTTTGAAGTTTCATAGATACCTCTTTCTTTAAGTTTGAAATGATTTTATGCGGCGATAATTTTTAGGAAGTGCCTTATTGAACCTAAATAAAATTTTTCTTTAAAACAAGATTTGTGGTCTTATTTTAAGAAAATCTCTAGAAATTTTATTGGCATAATGAATAAAAGCAAAATGGTGGGAAGTTCTATTTTGTATTTTCCGCATTAAAAACCAAAACTTCTGCTCCCGAAGAATTAACTAACATTTTTTTACCCTCAGAATAAAATAAAATATTATAAACCGGATTGCTGAAATCTGATAAAATTAAAACTGTTTCACCAGTTTCAATATCCCACAATCTTGCGGTTAAATCCGCTGAACCGGTTGCTAATCTTTTTCCATCTGGAGAAACATCTAAACAAAATACCCTCTGTGCATGACCCTTAAATTCTTTTATCAATTTGCCAGTTTCAACTTCCCACATTTTTACTAATCCATCTTCCCCGCCACTGAATAAAAATTTATCATCTTTTGAAAATATCAAACCATTCGGTTGACCTTTGTGCGCTTGAATTTCTTTTATTTTTTCAAAAGTTTCAGTATTCCATAAAGTGATTTTTCCATTTGATTCTCCGGCAGAAATTATTTTTCCAAAATTGCTGAATTTTAATCCAAATGGGCGCGATTCTAATGGAAGTTTTTTAAGTATTTTCCCACTTTCAACTTCCCACAAAACAATTGCTTTTTCCGCAGAAATAATTGCAACAATTTTTCCATCCGGACTAAATTCAATTTTCCCACTTCCGCCGTTTGATCCTTTTAAATCTCTGAATAATTCGCCTGTTTCAATTTTATAAATTTTTACAGATTTATCCCAGTTACAAACCGCCGCCAAAGTACCGTCTTTATTAAGCGAAACATCATTTAACAAATCACCGTTTATTCCATTAATATTTTTTTTGAATTCACCGGTTTGTACATTCCAAATGCTTAATGTGGAATACGGTCCGTTCATTGCTAATAATCTTTCGTCTTTGCTTAAATCAAAAGCATAAACGGCAACTTTATTTCTTCCTTCAATATTTGTAAACTCTAAGCCGGTCTTGGCTTTCCATATTCTTATAGAATTATCTTTTGATGCAGTAATAAAATTATTTCCGTCTGGTGAAAAACTAATTGAGTGAATTTTATCATCATGTCCAAAAATTTTATTTAATCGAATTCCGGTTTTAGCGTCCCAAATCATAATTACAGCTTCATCTCCCGCCGTGTAAATTTTATCTCCTTCTTCATTAAATGCAATTGTATAAACTGGTTTTAAATGTCCGTGTAATTCAAAAATTAGTTTCCCGGTTTCTATTTCCCAAATTCTTGGAGTAGTGTTTTTTGTTGCGGCAGCAATTAATTTACTATCCGGACTGAACGCAATATCATCAATAGCAGAATAAGTTTTAACATCATTAAAATTAAAAATTTTATTTTGTGAAAGATCGTTCAAATCCCAAACTCCGACTTGCCATTCCCAGCTTCCAACGGCAAATTTTTTCCCATCCGGAGAAAATTTTATTGAAACTAACGGATGAGTATTAAATTCTTTATGCCATATTTTTTCTTTCTTTTCAATATCATAAAGTTGAATAAATCCGCTAACTCCATTTTGATTTAAATACCATGAACAATATGCAATTAATTTTCCATCGAGAGAAACATCAACATCCGCAAGTCCTCGACCTCCGGTTTTTGTCTCCCAAATTTCTTTGCCGGAAATAAAATCCCAAATTCTAATTGTTGTATCTCGTGAACAAGAAATTAATTTTGTGTCATTATCAAAAAATTTTGCTCCATATACTGTATTTGAATGACCTTCAACAGTTTTTATTTTTTCTAATGTTTCAGAATTATAAATGTGAATATTTCCATGAAGATCACCAAACACAAAATATTTTCCATTTTTACTGTATGATATTTTTGTCGGGGTAATTTCCTTTAGATCAAATTTTGCTGAGCTTTGATCAATTCTATTTTTAAGATAATTCCATTCCCTACCGCGAAAATCTTTTGGAGCGTTTTCAATCCATTTATTTGCTTCAGATTTTTCATTTAATCTAAGTGAAGAATTTGCGGCAGCAATGTGTGCAAGATATGATCGGTATTGGAGATCTGATTTTGGTTGTGCAAATAAAAATTTAAAACCAATTAAAAAGAAAAAGAAAATTTTAATTTTCATAACTTCTTACCAAATAAGTTAAATGAAATTATATAAAGTGTCTTATTTTAGCAAAATATTTTTCAATAAAAAATATTGAATTTTCAAAGTCTAACTTGCTTGAATAATTTCTCTAATTCCTTCTGCGGATGTTATCGGTAAAAAGTTAAATTTCTTGTTAAACTTACTGCTATCAAAAAAGTAATCACTGTCAACTTGGTAAGAAACATCCTTTAATTCTTTCAAGATTGGAATAAATATTCCAAGTGTTCCCATTGCCCAAATTGGAATAGTTTGAATTTTCTTTTTCATATTCATTTCTTTCATATATAACTCAATCCATTCTCTTGTTGTAAGTTTCACTTCGGTTGTGGGTAAATGCCAAACTTGATTGTATGCCTCCGGTGTGTTTCCAAGAAGCGCAACTGATTTGCCAATATCCTTTATATAAGTGAAACTGTGCAGAACATCTAATTTTCCCAACCATTGAGGATTTTTATTTTTTAATAATTTTTTATAAACCATTAATGTTAAAGCACTATTCTCAACATTTGGCCCATAAAAATCCGCTGATCTTGCAATAAGCGCTTTAATTTCCTTTTTCTTAATTGCATCTAAAAGCATTCCGGCAACTTCTGCACGAATTTTACTCTTTTCAGAATTTGGATTTATCGGAGTTTCTTCAGTCATGTTGCTTAAATATTTTGGATCGTACATATACATATTATCAACAAAAACAATTTTTGCATTATGATTTTTACAAGAATGAATAAGATTTTTCATAAATTTTGGCCAGTTTTCTTTCCACACCGAAGTTTTATATTCAAACGCAATTGTAACATAAACAACGTCCGAACCTTTCACAGCATTATCAAGCGAAGTTGAATCTAACAAATCGGCTTTCAGTAGAATATCAGAATCATTTACTTTTTGCGGATTTCTATTTACGAGTTGAATTTTATTTGTATAATTTTTCAATTCCTTTGCTAATTCTTTTCCTACTGAACCATTTGCACCAAGTATAGTTTGCATAAATTTCCTTTTATAAAAGAATTTTAAAAATAATTCTTAAGGTTTAACTAAGATAATAAATTTTTGGATTTCAAATATTCTATTAAAATTATTTTTTTAAAACATTGATTAGATAATTTCTAATCTTTCTTTAAAATCACAATAGAAAGATCATCATGTTTTTTTTCGTTACCAATAAATGATTTAACATGCTGAAGTAATTTTTCACCAATTTGCTGAGGTGAAAGCTGATATGATGTTTTCAAGATTTGATTAATTCTTTCTGTCCCAAAAAATATTCCATTAACATTTCTAGCTTCTGTAACTCCGTCTGAAAAAATGATTATACTATTTCCTTTTTGTAGTTTAATATTTTGAGTAGTAAATTTAGCATTTTGTGATAAAGCCAATGCCACATTGCCTTTTGGTAATATTTCAATTTCATTTTCCTTGATAATTACCGGTGGTAAATGTCCCGCATTAAAAATTTCAACATTGTTTGAATTTTCTTCAATAGCACAATAAACCATTGAGGCAAAACTATTTGGTAAAATATCTTTGTGAAAAACCTTGTTAACTTTTTCGCCAAATTCGGAAAGATCTTTTATATCCGGTGCAAAAGCTCTAATTATTGTTTGAAGTTTTGACATAAGCAGTGCCGCAGCTAATCCTTTTCCGGAAACATCTGCTAAAGTTATTCCATATTTATTTTCTCCGGTTTTTACAAAATCAACAAGATCGCCGCCGACTTCATTTGCTGGTTCTGTAAATAACCAAATTTTCCAACCGTTTACTTTTGGATTTTTTTCTGACATAAGCGCCACCTGAACTGATTTACCGGCATTAAGTTCATCTTTTGCTAAAAGTTTATCTTTAAGTTCCAACATGAGAATAAATAAAATTATTATTCCACCCAAAACGCTTGTATCATATGAAAAATTTACGTTGTTTCCGTTTAATCCAAATCTTCCGGCAGAAACAAGGAAAAAAATTCCAATAATCAGCAGCAATCTTCTTGTTGGATTTAGTTTGAATAAAAGTTCTTTTAACATCCACCAAAGCATATAAAAGAATCTTTTTATTTTTCCCATTCCGGAAAGCTGTTGTTTTCTTTCTCCTGTTAAAAAAAATTCTTTTAGATCTGAATAATCCTTGGAAATATTTGTACTAAACCCGCCTTCAGAAATATCATCTTTTAGCGTTTCGTATAATTTTCTTTCACTATTGCGTTTGTAATTTTCGTTCATTCTTTAGTAAACTTTTTATCTTAAGACGAATTCTATATTGTTTTGTTTCAGATATTTTTCAAATATCAATTTTGTAAATAAGTATGAGTTTTTTCATAAAATTAATTGTTGATATTAAAACTTCTTCAGCTGAGTTAAATTTATTTTCAGATTCTAATTTCATCACATCTTTTTCTTGAATAAATTTTATAGTTTTTGAATATTCAGAAACAATTAATTGCAT
The DNA here is from genome assembly GCA_041741395.1 of Melioribacteraceae bacterium. Taxonomy (GTDB): domain Bacteria; phylum Bacteroidota; class Ignavibacteria; order Ignavibacteriales; family Melioribacteraceae. The sequence continues at coordinate 483 of JBGSKB010000438.1, read as the reverse complement.
TAACATTGAAAATCTATTTTTATAAAAATCCTCATTTTCACCTTTTGGTAAAATTAATGTAACCTTTTTTCTTGTAATTACAATTCTTTCAAATTGAGTAAACGATGCGTAAAATCTTAAAATGGCTGTTAGAATTAGTCTTTCTACAGTTACCGGAAATTTTCCGAATTTATCTTGCAGTTCATCTTTAATTTCATCGAGCTCATCAATTTTAATCATAGAGAAAAGTGCTTGATAAAAACTTAATCTATCTGATTGATCCGGCATAAAAGATTTTGCAATTCCAATTTCAAAATATGTATCAATAGTTGGCTCTGATCTTTGTAGGTGTTTAGGTAAATTTTTAAATACATCTTTAAATTCATCTTCTTTTAATTCTGCAACAGCTTCATCTAATAATTTTACATACATTTCAAATCCAACTGTATCTATTGATCCGGATTGCTCTGTGCCAAGTAAATTTCCCGCACCGCGAATTTCCAA
>JBGSKB010000437.1:0-1576 GCA_041741395.1 Melioribacteraceae bacterium | reverse complement strand
GAAGGAATAAAATTCACCACAATTAGCGATGAAATATATCCAAATCGAAAACCGGGGGATCCCTTTTTACCAATTCGTTCCTATGAAATTGGAATTCCACAAAATACAAATGCATTAGTAACAGTGCTTGAGACTGAGCGTGAAATAATGAGTGATAAATTTGTGATTGCTACGCCGGATTCAATGGATCAGCCTTTTAATCAATTAAAGTACAATCAGGATGTCTATGGTACCAATTCTCTATTCCCTTTTGAACAAGCGGAATTAAAATCTGAGGCTATATTTAGATATTTAAAAATTGCCTCATTATCTGTCAATCCATTTCAATTTAATCCTGTGCAGAGAACACTTATTTTAAATAAAAAAATAGTTGTTCGAGTAGATTTTAAGCAAGATAATTCTTTTGCTGATATACTTACCCCAATATCTGATAAGATGACCGAAGAGCTTGTTAAAACAAATATTATTAATCCCAATGAATCACTAACGTTTTTAAGCAAGATTCAATCAATTTCTATATCCCCACAGGAAAAGTATTGGTATGATCCAAATAAAGATTATTATAAAATATATCTTAATAATAAAGGAGTGTATAGAGTAACTTGTGATTTTCTCATAAATGCCGGTATTCCAGCTAATGTCCTTCAAAATATGCAATTAGAATTAATCAATAATGGGGAGTCAATACCTATTGATGTAGTCGATGTAAATAACGATAATTTGTTTAACTCAGGTGATTATTTCCAATTTGTAGGTGAACCTGTAAAACCTGCTGATCAATTTACAAGAATGAATATATACAACGAAACAAATATATATTGGTTTTCATATCAAGCAGATTCAGTTAATTATTATAAATATATTGATGGACTTCCAAGAAGTTATTCACCTTTAATAACAAATTCGGTAAAAACCCTATTATGGGAAGAAGATAATATGTATCAACATTTTGGTCATGCAAGTTCGGATCAAAGGGACTATTGGCAATGGGGACAAGCTGAAGCCACAAATAGATTACCTTATCATAACTTTCTTTATTGGATTCAAGATAGTATTTGGAACGATTTTGTTGTAGAAAAACCTCAAGCAAAAATTAAAGTGGGATTACATGGCTTGACTTCTGCCACTTGTTCTAATGGAGATGGCCATAATGTAAATATTAAATTCAATACAAAAACTCTCGGAACAAAAAGCTGGGATGGGCAGGAATCTGCTTTTTTTGAAAGTAGTTTTTATTTAGCCTACAACACTTTTGGTGGTGGAGATACAGCTCAATTAATTTGGCAGGATGCTCAAAAATTTGAAGTCGAGTGTAACGGAAATATTTGTAACTCTGTTTTAAATGATATAGTTCTTGTTAATTATTTTGAACTAAATTACTGGGCCTGGAACAAAACAAATCCAAACTATTTTTATTTTTCTAGTCCTCCAAATAATTATAATGATAATCGTTATTATTTATGGCTTTGGGATAGAAATAATATGAAGATATATATTCCAAGTAGAAATGAGATTATACCCAATCCTGATATAAAGAATGATGCAGATCGAAGTGTTTATTTTATTGATACAATCT
>JBGSKB010000436.1:0-2473 GCA_041741395.1 Melioribacteraceae bacterium | reverse complement strand
TCAAAAATTACTATTGAGAAAGATTACAAAGATAATTCACCTTTAATAAAAGGAAAAACTTATCATTATGGAATTTCCGCATATTTTTATAATAAAGACAAATCAGAAATGATTGAAACAAATTTATATCCAGTTAGTATTGTGTTTCAAGAAGATTTGCCCGGACCAAATTTTATGGATTCAATTAATTATACAAAAGTTGAAGGAAATTCTGATGTTGAAGTCATAACAGAAGTTGTAAATCCATACGAACTAACCGGAAATACTTATGAAGTTTCATTTGGAATACAGCATTATTATTTAGATGAAAATGGTGACTGGGTTAAAACAAATTTCCCGGATTCGGTAGGAAAAAATTTAAATAAACCCGATGATTTAACCGGTTCTAAATTAATTCCATTGCCATCAATTTATGCAAAAGATAGAACATTAGGTATAAATTTTAAATTGGAATTAGTGAATGTCGATAACAATAATGCAGATGGCATTAGAATAACTTTTCCGGAAAATATTAAAATTAATTATGGATATGATCGTTATCAATACAATCACAACGGTATCATATCGGGACAAACTATTACTTTTGGAAGTAAAGATACTTCCGGAAATGGTTATTATACCGGAAATGAAACTTTTACGATAAACATTAATTTTGTCGAACCTACATTTTCAGTTGAGTATGAAATATTTGATGATGGTTGGTCAACTATATTTGCAGAAACAACCGGCGATGAAAGTTATATAAATTTGGGAAATGGGATTGTACATGCAAAAGGAACAACAACTTTAACCGGTGAAATTGGTTATCAATTCAAGACAGCAAAATATTGGGATTTGTTTGATAAAACTAAAAATGAATTCGCTTTGCAAAAACAGACAATTTTCAATGGCAAAGATACATTTGAGACTAAAAGTTTAGAACATGATTATGAGCCAATTGTTGACGGATTTAGAATTAAACTTAATGGAAGTTTTGATTTACCGATAAATTTCTCCAATCTTGATCTGGTGTCTCCATCGGGTTTATCTAGTTTACGTTCTAGTCCAAGTGCGAGCGAAGAATATATCACAATTACAAATTATACAGTATTTGGTGGTGTTGTATCAAATTGGGCAATAGATAATTTTAACGTTGGAACAAATGATATAAATCAGCTAATTCAAAATTATGAATTAAGATTTACCGGAGTTTTTGATAAAGGAAAAAATATAAATGGTCAAACTGTTTATCAAGTTGCTTCTGGTGGACAAATGGCAACAATTTTTTCTATGCAAAGTAAAGATGGCTTAGCTAATCATCCGTTAAATCCAAATTCCGGAGTTGCAGGACCATTTTTGGTTAGAATTCCTTTTGAAGTTTGGAATGTTGAAGATCCTAATAATCCTTTTCAAATTAATTTAACTTTTAGAGATAGACAAAGAGATGGAACTGAAAATCCGTTTTATTCATGGAATTTATCAAACAGAATGTATGGAATAATTGTTAATTCTCCTTATAATCCAAATCAAGTAATTCAAGTTGATAGCGGATCGGATCAATATAACGCACTTGCTACTTGGGTTTTGGTATTTTACGGTACAAATTATCATTTAGGTGATGTAGTAAAAGTTTCAATTACAAACCCTATTGAGATTGGAGATAAATTTTCATTTTCAACTCCGGAACCGCCGACAGAGAAAATTTCACCAAATGAATTTAGCTTATTTCAAAATTATCCAAATCCATTTAATCCAACAACAAAGATTAGATATTTTATTCCGAAAGATGGAGAAGTAGAAATTAATATTTATAATGTTCTTGGACAGAAAGTTAAAGAATTGGTAAATGAAAATATGAAAGCCGGAAAATATGAAACTACATTTAACGGATCAAATTTATCAAGTGGTGTTTACATTTATAGAATTGAAGCGGCAAATTTTGTGCAAAGTAAAAAGATGATGTTGTTGAAATAAAAATGATTCGTAGAGACGCATAGACATGCGTCTCTACATTTAGATAAAATTATTTCCTATAAGCTATCATTCCGCCCAAAACATTTTTAGCTTTAAATCCTTTTGCTTGCAACATTTTTGTTGCGAAAACTGATCTATTTCCGGAACGACAAATTACTGCAATATTATTGTTTTTATACTTTTCTAATTTGTTAATTTCTTGATCTAAAACTTGAACCGGAATATTTATAACTCCATCAATTTGTCCAAGTTCCCCGGTTAATTCTTGCGGAGTTCTACAATCTAAAATAACCAACGAAGAATCTGTTTTCATTTTTTCTTTTAAGTCAGAAATAGTCATATTAAATTCATCTGGTTTTTCGTTGTTTTGGCAGCTTACTGTTGCGGAAGAAATCATAAGTAATAATAAACCCATAGTTAGTAATTCTTTCATTAATTTCCCCTTTTTTTATTCTATTTTATTTTCAAGTTTGGCAATGTTTGAAATTAAACATTTTAAAATATCTCCTCTTTCAACTTT
>JBGSKB010000435.1:0-2250 GCA_041741395.1 Melioribacteraceae bacterium | reverse complement strand
ATCATCCATTCCGAGCCAATCAGAACCGCCGGAATTTGGTAAAATAAAATTATCATTAAATGTAGCAATTGAGTTATAACCAGTAGATGCTGAAAAACTAAATGAGAATTTCTCCGGAAAATTTTTCATTGTAACATCAACCAAACCACCGGTAAAAGTTCCGGGTTTATCTGGTGTAAAAGTTTTAATCGTGGTTATATTATCAAGAAGATTTGATGGAAATAAATCTAATTGGAAAGATTTTTTATCGGGATCTGCACTTGGAAGTTCTGCCCCATTTAATGTAGTTGCAGAATATCTTTCTCCAAGACCTCTTACATAAACATATTTTCCGCCAATAACCGAAGCTCCAGTAACTTTCTTCATCGCATCGGCAGCATCACCACTTCCGGATTTGGAAATTTCTTCTGCACTTATTGCATCACTAACGGAAATTGATTTTTGTCTTTTTGCCAATAAAGATGCTTCTGTATTTGTTAATGCTTGGGCAGAAATCACTATTTCTTCTGTTTCATAAGTTTCTGTACTTAGCGTAATATCAATTTTTTTTACTTGTCCATTTTTAATTTCAACACCAGTAATTGTTTTTTTCTGAAATCCAATCATCGAGAATGAAATTGTATAAGTACCTTCTTGAATCTTTTCAATCAAATAATTTCCATTAATATCAGTTACACCACCGCGACTTGTACCATCAATAAACACATTAACGCCAATTAAGGATTCTCCTAAATCCTTATCGACAACAATTCCAGTCAAATTTCCGCTTTGTGCAAAAATTGAATTTGTAACGAGAATAAAAAAAAGAATTTTAATATTTTTCATAAAACTGGCACACTTTTGCCATTGTAAGTTTAAGTTTTCCATGACCCCTCATGTTAGAATTAATTTTTGCTCGAAAGTTAGAATGATGATGTTAATTGAGTGTTAACAGTAAGTTAAGTATTTGTTATCTGTATGTTAAGGAATTGTTAAGAAGCTAAATTTTGTTCAGTTTTGTCAATTTTCGCTTAATCTCGTTTAAGTTTAAATGTAAATTCTGTCCCAATATTTATTATACTTTTTACTTCTATAGTTGAATTGTGTGCTTCTAAAATATGTTTTACTATTGATAATCCAAGTCCGGTTCCCGGTATAGAACTTGATCTATCTCTTTCGGTTCTGTAAAATCTTTCAAAAATTCTATCAATTTCATTTTCGGGAATTCCAATTCCGGTATCTTTAACACTAATAGTTACAGCTTTATTCTTTTCCAAAACTGAAATTTCAATTTTCCCTTCTTTAGTATATTTAATGGCATTTGATAATAAATTATTTACAACTTGAGTTAGTTTATCTTTATCTCCGTAAACTTCAATTTCTTTGTTAAAATCATTAATTAACAATTCAATATTTTCAAGCTGCTGAGTATTTTTAATTTCAGAAACAATATTTTGTAAAAAGTTATTTAGATTAAAAAAACGAAAACTCAAACTCATCAAGCCGGATTCAATCATTGATATATCAATAAGATCATTTAAAAGTGAATTTAAGTTGTTAGAATGAGTTAAAGTTTTTTCAAGAAATTTTCTATTTACTTTAGGATTATCGATTGCTCCATTTAAAAGAGTTTCCAAATATCCTTGAATAGTAAAAATTGGAGTCCTTAATTCGTGCGAAACATAACCGAGGAAATCACTTCTTGCTTGTGCTAATTTTTGCATGTTGGCTAAATCTTTCTGAGTCCGCCTAAACATAGCTTTTATGTTTCCTTCTAAATCAATTAGTGAATTACTTAATTTAATCTCTTCTTCACTTTGCAAAATATTTTTTCTAATTGATCTTATTACCGATTTTATTTCTTCTATTTCTTTTTTTCGTTTTCTTCCAATTAGATAAAGAATTAACAAATCGAAAAAAATAATTGTTAAAGTAATTCCAAAAAAATAAATAGGAGTTATTTTGAAAAGTGTAAAAATTAGAATTTCAAATAAAATACTTAGAAGTATAATCTCTCGCGCAAATACGGAGGAAAACTTAAAATTAGAGATGACTTTTTTAAAATTCTCTGAAGCGATATCCAACACCTTTAATTGTTTCAATCAAATTTGCTTCTTCACCTAATTTTTCTCTTATCTTACGAACATGAACATCAATGGTTCTTTCAATTACATAAATATCTTCGCCCCAAACATCATTAAGAATTCTATCTCTCGGAAAAACTTTTCCCGGTCTTTTTGCTAAATAATGTAAAATTGCAAATTCTTTTTT
>JBGSKB010000434.1:0-6972 GCA_041741395.1 Melioribacteraceae bacterium | reverse complement strand
GTCATACTCCAACATTGAAAATTAATGATGGGGTTGTTCAATATATTAAACCAAAAGGAATAGGGATTGGTTTAGAAAGCGGAGATTTATTTAAAAATAATTTAGAAGAATTAGATGTAAATATTTCACCGCATGATATTTTTATATTTTCTTCAGATGGAGTAAACGAAGCCATGAATTCCAATAATGAATTATTTGGATATGATAAATTAATTTCAGTTATAAAAGAGAAATCAAATCTGAGCGCAAAAGAAATTTTAAGTTCATCTTTGCAAAATTTAGAAGTTTTTAGAGGGAATACGGAACCAAATGATGATATAACAATGGTTGTGTTAAAGGTTTTATAGTCTTTGCAAATTAAATATGCAGAAAATAAAAAAGGCAACTAAGTGAAGTTGCCTTTTTTATTTTATAAAAATAATATTCAATTAAAATTGAATTTTTTGTCCACGTTTTCTTGCATACTCTAAAACAAATGCACTTGCAACAAATATTGAAGAATATGTTCCGATGATAATACCAAAGAAAAGTGAGAAAGCAAATCCTCTTAAAACTTCACCGCTGAAAATTAAAATTACAATAACAGCAAATAAAGTAGTTAAACTTGTAATTACTGTTCTTGATAAAGTTTTATTAATTGCTTTATTCATTATGTCTTCAATATTGGCGGTTTTATGAATTTTTATATCTTCTCTAATTCTATCAAACACAACAACGGTATCGTTAATTGAATAACCGACTAAAGTTAAAAATGCCGCAACAACACTTACAGAAATCTCCAAATTCAAACCGGGAATCAATCCATACAATAATGAAAATGCTCCAAGTGTAATTAATACGTCGTGGAAAAGTGCTATAACGGCTCCAAGTGCAAATCCCACTTTAAATCTAAAACCTAAATAAATTAAAATTACAATTAGAGAAAGTATAACAGCAATAATTGCATCAAACTTAAGTTCTTCACCAACTTTAGGTCCAACTTTTTCTTCTTTCAAAACTTGGAAAGGATTGTCTGAATGTATTTGAATTAAATTTTCTTTTATCCAATCAGCAATAGTTAAATTCACAGTCATTCTTCTATTATCAATGCCATCATTTGTTTTAGAAGTTTGGAATCCATCAGAAAAAAGTTTTTCAGTAAGTGAATTTGTAATTTCAACAGAAGGAAACTCAAAGGTGAAAGAATTTAATGATGAATCAACTATTGTTTTTTGAACACCAGGATGGTATTTATCAATAGCTTTATCCAAGGTAGAAATAACTTTGGGAACTAAGCTAGCGGGAATTTCTTGTAATTCTGTTCTTACTAAAACTCCGGAAGCATCTCCAAATGTTTTTACTTCAACATTTCCTAAACCTATTGAACTTAATTCTTGCCTAATATCTGTAATTTCAATTGGTTTCTCAAATTTAACAGCTATTTCGGAGCCGCCTTTAAAATCAATTCCAAATTCAACGCCTCTAATAAGTAAACTTAAAATAGCAATAACCAACAATGAACCAGAAATAATATAACCAATTTTTCTATTCCCAAGAAAATCAAAATTTATTTTATCGAATACTCTTGATCTACTTCCGATATTTATTGCAAAACCTTTTGCAATCATAAATTCAAACAACAATTTTGTAATAACTAATGCGCAAAATAAACTTGAGAGAATTCCTATCATCAAAGTTAAAGCAAAACCTTGAATTGGTCCACTTCCAAATTGATAAAGAATAATTGCAGTAAAAAACGATGTAATGTTTGAATCAAAAATTGCGGAATAGGAATGTGAAAAACCACCTTGAACAGCAGCCTTTACAGTTTTTCCGGTAGTTAATTCTTCTCTAATTCTTTCAAAAATAAGAACGTTAGCATCAACCGCCATTCCTATTGTTAGAATAATACCTGCAATGCCGGGAAGAGTTAAAGTTGCATTAAACGCAGCCAAAATTCCTAAAATAAACAGAATTGTAAAAAAAAGTGCTAAATCTGCAAATGCTCCAGATTTTTTATAATAGTTAAACATGAAAAATGCAATAATAATAAAAGCTATTAATGTGGAGTTAAAACCTTGATTAATGGAATCTTGACCTAAAGATGGTCCAACAGTTCTTTCTTCAATTATATCAACCGGGGCTGGCAATGCGCCGGCTTTTAAGACAATTTCAATTAGCTTTGCTTCTTCTAAATCATCCATTCCAGATATTTGTGAACTACCGGAAGGAATTTTTTCGTTAATATTTGGAGCTGTATAAACATAACCATCCAACACAACTGCACATCTTTTATTAACATTTGCTCCGGTAATTCTTGCCCATTCTCTTGCGCCTTCAGAATTCATCTGCATATTTACAACGGGAGCTGTTGTTTGTTGACTAATATTTGCTTGAGCATCAACAATTACTCCGCCGGTTAGTTCAGCTTGCTTGTTTACAAGATATAAAACGTAATATGTAATTCCATCTTGAACTGCATAAGGTTTTGCTGAGTAAATAAATTCAACATTATCCGGAATAACTTTTTTAACTTCTGGTCTGTTCAATAAATTATTTAATAAATCTTTTTTGTTCTCATCTACAATTGCATCCGCACTGTTTTGTGAAATTAATCTAGCAACAGAGAAAAATGGATGTTTCTTTGCAGATTCTTCAGCAGAAAGTTCTGTATCAGAAAGTAATGAATCTTCCTTAACAACTTTTGTTGTATCTTTATTTAAATTTGCAAGAACTTCATCAATTTTATTCATAATTGGGAAAGTAAATTCAGCATCCTTTACCAACTTGAATTCCAACATTGCTCTGCCTTGTAAAAGATTTTTTGCTTCTTCTTTTTTTGCAACGCCTGGCAATTCAACAATTATTCTTCTTGCACCTTGCTTTTGAATTGAAGGTTCCGAAACTCCATACTGATCAATTCTATTTCTAATAATTTCAATAGCTCTTGTAACAGCATCAGATTCTTGTTCGGTAAGTTCATCAATAATTTCAGAATCTTCTTGTCTAATTGATCCAAAATATCTGCTGAGCCTAATATTGTTTTCAGCAAGTTTTCCAGTTAGAATTGAAACATAATCTTGATCAGAAGTTTTTGCAATTTCTGTTGTTTCTTTAAGAATATTTTGGAATTGTAAATCCGGATCTTTTGCAAGTCGTTCAAGTAATTTAGCCGTGTTAACTTCCATTACAAGGTACATTCCGCCTTGTAAATCCAACCCTAATTTAATTCGTTTTTCTCTTGCTGCTTTTATTGCTGGATCAGCAACACGAATACTGTCTTCTTTAAATTCGAGGATGTTTTGGATTTGTTCATCAGTTAAATTACTATTTGAAGTTTTAATACTATCTTTCAGACTAATAACTGTTTTTGCAATTTCTTTATTATTGTTATAATCTTGAAAAGTAGGATACAGCAAGTAAACACTGAGTGCTACTGCTGCAATTACTAATATTGACCTAAATCTTAACTCTTTCATAATGCCTACAGTGTAAATTAATTATTGTTTTATTTTAAATAAGTTTGAAAATATAGATAGATGAGATAAGAAAATCAATTAAAACACGGATTGAATTATTTTATCAATCTGTTGTTAAATAAAAAAAGCCTTCGATAGAAATTTCTGAAGGCTTTTATATTTTTCTTCACATCAATATTATTCTCTTACAACCCAAGTTTTTACAACCGCACTAACTTCCGGATGTAATTTAATGTTAACACTATAAATTCCTAAAGCTTTTATTGGTTCTTCCAAATCAATTTTTCTTTTATCAATATCATATTTCTTTTCTTTCAAAGCATCAGCAATCATTTGGTTAGTAACAGAACCAAAAATTTTATCTTCTTCACCAACTTTAACAGGAATTGTAATGGAAACATTTTCCAATTCAGTAGCAAGTAATTTTGCAGCTGAAAGTTCTTTAACTTCTTTTTTAGTAATTTGTTGCTTTTCTTCTTCTAAAGATCTAATATTGCCTTTTGTTGCAATATATGCAATTTGTCTTGGTAGTAAAAAATTTCTTGCAAATCCGTCTTTTACATCAACAAGATCGCCAATTTTACCAAGTTGATCATAATTTTTTCTAAGTATTACTTTCATTATTTACTCCTACTTAACTGCTTCTGAAACAAATGGTATAATTGCAACTTGTCTAGCTCTTTTAACTGCTCTAACAAGTTCTCTGTGTTGTTTAGCACTTAATCCGGTAATTCTTCTTGGAATAATTTTACCTTGATCAGAAATAAATTTAATAAGTTTTTTTCCATCTTTGTAATCGATGTATTCGTCTATAACTCTACGAGCTTTTTTATTTTTCATTTTTACCTCAATTATTTGTCATCATTGATAAGGTTAGATTCTTCATCATTTAGAAATTTATCAAACGATGTATCTTCAATTAGGCTGTCATCTGAATCTTCAGTTGCTGGAAATTCTTCATTTGTTTTGCCCAACTTATTTAAAAATTGAATTCGTTTAGCTTTTATTTCAACAATTGTTCTATTTTTTCCGTCTTCAGTTTTAAAAGTTCTGCTTTGTAATTCTCCATCAACAAGAACAGCGCTTCCTTTTCTTAATCTGTCTTTGCAGCTATCAGCTAATTTATTCCAAGCAACAACTCCAACATAGCATACATCTTCTTGCCATTGATTATTGCTATCTTTATATCTTCTATTTGCAGCAACGTGAAAATTAGCAACAGGAGTATTATTGGAAGTTTCTCTGAAAATTGGATCTTTTGTTAAATTACCAGCTACAATAACATTATTTAGTTCAGGCATTTTCAATTCAGCCATTTCTTTCCTCCATCTAATCGTTTTTATTCTTTAACTGATTCTAACGTTGATTTTTCAAGAACTTCAGATCCTTGTTCAGATGCTGGTTCTTCTTTTTTATTTGCAGCATTTTTTAGATATTCTAAAGCTTTTTTATCCAATGAAATTGTTAAATATCTTATAACATTTTCATCAAGCTTAAGTGATCTTTCAAATTCGGAAATCATTGAAGGTGCAGCGATGAATCTGGTGATTATGTAGTATCCGCTTTTTGCATTATTAATTGCATAAGCAAGTCTTTTTCTTCCCCAATTTTCTACATCAGTAATTTCACCACCATTTGTTTTAACATGATGATGAATTGAGGTAATAATTTCCTCAATTTGGGGATCTTCAAGTGTTGCATTGAGAATTACAACACTCTCATAATATCGTGTTGCCATTGTTCCTCCCTTTGGCCTTTAGGCTATTAAAATTATTTTAATAGCAGGGTTGTTAAAAAATAGTCTGTAAATTTACTTAATTAATGGCGCAATTACCAAAGAAACTACAGACATTAATTTAATTAAAATATTTAAAGATGGCCCAGATGTATCTTTTAAAGGATCACCAACGGTATCACCAACTACTGATGCTTTGTGTGGTTCTGAGCCTTTTCCATACATTTTACCATCAATGTTTAAATTTCCTTCAATCAGTTTTTTTGCGTTATCCCAAGCTCCGCCGGCATTTGATTGAAAAATAGCCATCAAAACTCCGGAAACTGTAACTCCAGCTAACAATCCGGCAAGCATTTCTTTGGAAATAAATCCAATAATTACCGGAACTGAAATTGCCATTAATCCGGGCAAAATCATTTCTTTGATTGCAGCTTTTGTTGAAATCTCAACGCATTTTGAATATTCTGCTTCGGCTGTTCCTTCACGCAAACCAGGAATTTCTCTAAATTGTCTCCCGACTTCAATAATCATTTCTCTCGCGGCTCTTCCAACTGCCCCCATTGCCATTGACGAAAATAAAAACGGCAGCATTCCACCAATAAATAATCCGCCCATAATAATTGGTTTTGAAATATCAATTACCGAAATTTCTGCTTGCTGCATGTAGGCGGCAAATAATGCTAAAGCAGTTAAAGCTGCTGATCCAATTGCAAATCCTTTTCCTATTGCGGCAGTTGTATTTCCTACTGCATCTAATTTATCCGTTCTTTCTCTTACTTCTTTGGGGAGTTCAGCCATTTCTGCAATTCCACCGGCATTATCAGAAATTGGTCCGTAAGCATCTACAGCCAATTGAATTCCGGTAGTTGAAAGCATTCCTAAAGCGGCAATTGCAATTCCGTATAAATTAGCAAATTCATAAGCACCAATAATTCCTAAGGCAATAATGATTGTGGGAAGAGCAGTTGAACTCATTCCAACACCCATTCCAGAAATTATTGTTGTTGCTGCTCCAGTTAATGATTGATAAGCTATTTTATGCACAGGTTTGTAGTCTGTTCCAGTATAATATTCTGTAATTAAACCAATTAAAGTTCCGGCAACTAATCCAATTAAAGTTGCATAGAATACTCCCAAACTTGTATATTCAAAATTATTATATGACCAAGTTTTAGGTAACATTCCATTTATAACAAAATATGAAGCAACAATCATCATCCCAGCGGCACCAAACTCACCCAAGTTAAGAGCTTTTTGAGGATTTCCACCTTCTTTCACTCTTACAAGAAGTGAACCTAAAATTGAAAGAACAATTCCCACTCCAGCTAAAACTAAGGGCAATAGCACAGCTTCCAATTTTAATTCTGGTACATCTGGTGTTACAAATACTGCTCCTAAAACCATGGTTCCAATAATAGCACCAACATAGCTTTCAAATAAATCAGCACCCATTCCAGCAACATCACCAACATTATCACCAACATTGTCTGCAATTGTAGCAGGATTTCTATGATCATCTTCTGGAATTCCTTCATAAACTTTTCCGGCTAAATCTGCACCCACATCAGCAGCTTTTGTATAAATTCCACCACCAACTCTAGCAAATAATGCAATTGTAGAAGCTCCTAAAGAAAAACCGGATAAAACATTTATAACTTTTACAATATCCCAATTAAGATTTGAGTAAAAAATAAATAACATACTTAATCCAAAAACTCCCAGGCCGACAACATTCATACCCATTATTGTTCCGCCGGAAAAAGCAATTTCAAGTGCTGG
>JBGSKB010000433.1:0-2198 GCA_041741395.1 Melioribacteraceae bacterium | reverse complement strand
CTAAAAACTTAAAACTCAAATTCAGTTGCATCGATACAAAAATCTATCACCATTGTAGCTTAATTAGAATTCCGAATACCCTAAATTCAAAAAGTGGTTTATTTGCAATTCCAATGGATGTGCAGGAAATATTTGATTTAGACGTGAATCAAATTGTTAAACTTGCTCAAAATGTTAGGATTTTGAACGGTGATCTTAATTTAGAAATACAACAAAATATTAACTTAATTAATATTTATAATACACAAACTCAAATAATTAAAAAAAATAAAAAGGAAATAAAATCAAAAATTTTATTAAACAAGGAACAGTTAAAAATGAATAAAATTTACAACGAAGAAGAATGGACAGCATTAGAAACGAATTGTAATGTTTTAAAAAATATATTAACAAAAGGTGAAACTGCTGAGAAGATAGATTCAAATGAAAGATATTTTTTAGGTGCCATTGCTCAAAATTTTGGTGAATATGGCAGAACAAAAGTTCATCATATTCTTTCAAAACAAGAAAATTATAGTATTGAAAAAACTAATTATCACCTGAATCAAATTGCAGAAAAAAAATATAAGGTTCCAAGCTGCAAAAACATTTGTAATAATCCATGTGAAATGATTAACAAAATAAATGGCAAAAGAATTTTTGATATAATTGTAAAACCTAACGATGAATTTAACCAGTCAATTTTAACAAATTTATTCATTACTAAGTACAAAGACATTTTATTTTATTACCATTTAACCGATTCATTCTTTATTTACAAAAACGGTTACTATAATGAAATAAAGGATGAGCAGCTTGCGGTAATTATAAATTCTTTTTTACCAATTTACTGTGAGGAAACTGAGATTACTCAAGAAAAGATATTTTCACTTGTTAAACGACTAAAGATTTCTGAAGATATAAATTATTATGGAGAATTAAATCCAAATAAATTTTTAGTAAATCTTAAAAATGGAATCTATAATGTTAAGACCGGTGAATTCCAGGAGCACTCACCAAAGTATATTATGACGACACAAATTAATGTTGAATATGATCCAGAAGCTAAGGCTCCATTATATAGTGAAAAGATAAATGAAATCTTTGATAATGATGAAGACAAAGTTAATTATTGGTTACAATGGCAATGTTATACACTGATTCCAACTTACGCACATCAAAAATTTCTAACATTGTATGGAACTGGTAGAAATGGAAAAGGTGTTTTAACAAATGTCTTAGCATCCATATTAGGAACTAAAAATATAGCAAATGAAAATTTTACAGATTTAGCTGAGAATCGACATTATTCTCTAATAAATCTTAAAAATAAGTTGGTTAATTTTGCTAGCGAATTATCTTCAAAAGAAACTGATATTGATACAATAAAAAGATTGACTGGTGAAGATATTATTAGCACACGAGATATTTATCGAAAAAAAGAACAATTTAAAAACTTTGCAAGAATAATTGTTTCAACCAATACTTTGCCAAGAGTAACTAATTTGGATAAAGCTTTTATTGAAAGAATAGAAATATTACATTTCACAAAAAGTTTTGAAAAAAATGCGGATACATCATTACATGAAAAACTTGAAGCTGAAAAATCTGGAATCCTTAATTTAATTTTATCTCAAAGAGATCAATTGATCGATGAATTTGGAAACATTAAACTCAAAACTCCGGTTTCCATTCAAAAGGTAAAATTAGAATTCACAAATCAAATGCATTCAGTTACAGAATTTATTAGTGAAAATTGCCAGACAGACGAATCGCAAAAATTTAATGCTACATTGCTTGTTAGCGCCTATGGTGAGTATAAAGAATGGGCAGAAAAATCCGGTTATAAACCAGTCGGTAAAAAAATATTTCAAGAAGTTGTTGCTACAAACCAAAAATGTAAAGTAGAGGAAAAAGCCTACGTAAAAGATAAACGAGGTTATGATTTTAAAACAAGAAAATGGATAATAGGGCTTAAAATTATTGAAGGTTTCAATTTAATTGAAGCTGATTTGACACCTAAAGACCAAGTAAAAATTCTTGACATAAATACAGATTTTCCTTGTACACAAGCTACTTTTGATGATAATAATTATATTGAAGTAAGCAATTCAATTTAAGTAATACAAAATTCTTCCATTATGTAAATTCTTCGTAATGGAAGATTTTTTTAAAATCAAAAACTCAAATAAGAAAATGTATTATTTATTAATATTATT
>JBGSKB010000432.1:0-6331 GCA_041741395.1 Melioribacteraceae bacterium | reverse complement strand
CAAATGCTGCAAATAGAAAAGTCTATTATACAAATCTTGCTCCGGGTGAATATAAATTTATTGTTACGGGAACAAATAATGATGGAATCTGGAGCTCTCAATTTGCTTCAGTTAAAATAACAATTCTATCACCGTTTTGGATGCAATGGTGGTTTATTTCATTATTGATTTTATTAATTGGTGGAATTATAACTTTTCTAATAAATCAACGAATAAGATATTTAATTGCAATGGATAAACTGAAATCAAATTTATCTGCTGATTTACACGATAATGTTGGCGCGGGTTTAACGGAAATTTCAATTCTAAGTGAATTAACTGCAACAGAAGTACCGGATACATCGAATGTTTCAAAAAACTTAATTAAAATTAGTGAATTATCGCGGCAATTAGTTGAATCAATGAGCGATATTGTTTGGGTTGTAAATCCAAATAGAGATTCTTTATATGATCTAATTGTAAGATTAAAAGATTCTTATGCTGAACTTTTAGGAGAATTGGGAATAACTTTGCAATCTTCTGATTTGGAAAAATTAGCAGATATTAAAATGACGATGGATATTAGACAAAATCTTTATTTAATTTTAAAGGAATCAATAAATAATTGCATTAAACATAGCAATTGTAAAAATATTGATTTAAAAATTATTCAATCCGGCAAAAATATGAATATAGAAGTTATTGATGACGGGAATGGATTTAATATTAATTCTGCAAGTAGTGGAAATGGCTTAACAAATATAAAACAGCGTGCTAGCAAAATTAATTGGCAGATTTTAATTAAATCAGAAATTGGTTCCGGAACAAAAGTTATTTTGGAAGGAAGAATTTAAAGAATGATAAATGTAGCAATTATTGAAGATAACGTAATAATTAGAGATGGATTATCAGCTTTGATAAATGGAACAAGCGGATATAAATGTGTTGGTTCATTTGGAAATTGTGAGAATTTTCTTTCTGAATTACCAAAGTTAGAAATTGATGTTGCCCTTATGGATATTGGACTTCCGGGAATTAATGGAATTGAAGGTGTTAAAAAAGCAAGACAAATTAAACCGAGTTTGAATATTCTTATGCTGACAATTTATAAAGAAAGTAAAGTAGTTTTTGAAGCTTTATGTGCCGGAGCTTGTGGTTACTTAGTTAAAAATACTCCGCCAAGTCGTTTGTTAGATGCAATCAAAGAAGTTTATGAAGGCGGTTCACCAATGAGCAGTATGATTGCGCGACAAGTAATTTCTGTATTTCAGCAAAATAATGCTGTAACAAAATCTAAAGATGATTATGGACTTTCTGATAGGGAAAAAGAAGTTTTGTTAAAACTTTCCGAAGGAGATAATTATCAGCAGATTGCCGATTCACTTTTTATAAGTGTGGATACTGTAAGACATCATATCAGAAATATTTATAAAAAACTTCACGTCCATTCGCAATCAGAAGCAGTTGCAAAAGCAATTCGTAAAGGCGTAATTTGAACTGCATAAATAGTGCAAAAATTTTTACATTTCTAAATTTCTAAATAAAAAACCGCATAAATGTGCGGTTGTTATCACATTTCAAAATGATTATTTATCAAACAGAATTTCTAAATCTATTCTATTTAGGAGGAAATATGTTTGATTACAGCTCAAAAGAAAATCCAATACCCGAATTAGTAAATGATGATATTTATTGTTTATTACAAAGTAGGGGATTGATAGATGAGAAATCAATTAGAGATTATTTAATTAAAAAAAGATTTAAGGATATGCGAGATCTTAAAATGAGAGCAAGTGAAGCAATTGACTCTTTACGCGAAGAATATCCTTATTTACAGTTTGATACTATTAGAAAAATTGTTTACCAATCATAAAGTTTGCGTTTGTACATAGGGAATGTGGTCACATTTGTTATTAGTGTGACCACAAATTTTAAGATTTGTCTATATCATCATTAACTTCATCTTCTAAACCATCATAAATTCCAGGTATAGTTTTTTCGGATGTTTTTGATTTTTCTTTAACTGGTTCAACATTTACTATACTACTTAATTCTTTTACTTTTTTATTCTTTTTATAAATCACGAAAATACTTATAAGAATTATTACAGCCAAAAGTGCAATTAATCCGTATATAAATAATGATTTAGTTCCGCCAATAGTTTTTTTCCACTCAGCGATTTTTTTATCAATATTAATTATTTGTTCATTTTTTACTAGATTGTTATTTAGTAAAAGTGGAATCCATTTAGTTTTTACAACAGAATCCCAAACATTTTCTGAAAAGAAAATATATTCACTATCATCTTGAACGCCAAGTTTATTTGCGCTATTGATTTTTCCATCAATAAATGTAATTAAATTCGATTCAAACTCTTTGGCATTGAGAAATAAAGGAATATTAATATTATTTGACTTAAATTCTTCATGAATTGATCTAAATATTGATTTATCTAATGCTCTATCCCAGTTTACCATTAAAGTATCAATTTGAACTAATTTATCTTTATTTTCTGTATCGGTTGAATAAATATCAAATAATTTTGGACCGAAATGTTTCCATCTGTCATCAAACTGATTATACTCACTTCTAAGAACATTTAAATCATCTGCGGTTAATAAACTCGCATTCAAGAAGTCAATATTATCCGATGCAAGATTGCTAATATTGTCTATCAAACTTGTACTTTTTAGTTTTGTTTTTATTCCTTTCAGCTCAGCATCATTTAATGTTTCTAATTTGTGTTCTGCCGACATGAAAATATTATCCATAATTTCTTTAATCAAAGTATCTCTTTGAGAAATTCCTTGTCGAAGTTCAGTAATTACTTTATTTAAAGAATCAATTTTATGCTTAGTCGTTCCATATCCGGATCTTATTGCTCGTAATTCAGCCATTAACTTTACATTTGTATTTCGTAAAGCATTAATTTCACTGGTTAATTTTGCAAGTTCATCAGAGACTTGTTCATAATTTACACGAAGTGTTGTTACTTGAGTGTTTAAATTTGTAATCTCATCAATTTTTTTTCTTGAATATTCAATTTTTTTATCTAATGTTGTGAATGAAGATTCAAAATTGCTGGGATATAAAGCTCTATTTAATAATTCTTTATTTCCCCTAAATTCGTTTTTGAATTCTTCAATTTCCTTTTGAATTTTATTCAATTCATCCGGAGTTTTTGAGTATTCAATTGCAATTTCAAATGATCTCTGTCGACTTTTGAATTCTTGAGTAATTCTAAAATCAGATTGACCAAAAATATTTATGGTCAATAAAATAAATAACGAGCAAAAAGCTAAAAATTTAGCCAATTTTATTCTCCTTTTATTCCTTCAGAAGTTAAATATGCAACATGTTCTTCGCCTTCAAGCAATTCTATGTAAGGAACACGTTGATTAAATGCTGGAAGATCCAATCCAAATTCAGAAATACTTATTTTATTTTCCAGCGAAAAAGTTCCATCATCTGATTTAAATACATAAACATTCTTAAATCCGGAAGCTATCATAAAATAATAACCTTTTGTATCTCTAATTATTCTAACCGTTTCTTTTTTATATGATGAAGAATCATTCATTTCTTCAAAAAACAAAGATTTAACATTTGCAGTAAAAGAAAATCTTGTTTCACTAACTTTCCCATCATCAGAAACATCTAAAACACTTTCGATGGGCCAAGCAAAATCAACTGGTTCTAAAACAATTTGTGAACAACCGAATAGAAAAACAAATAATATTGAAATTCCGATTTTTTTCATATTATCCCAAAAAATATTTATAAATATTCCACTTTAATAAGTTTAAAAGTTTATTAACGTTTAAATTTAATTGTATTATATTAATAAACAAAGTTAAAAATAGTGTTAATAGTTTTTCTTCTTTTCCGATAATAAAACATATAATTGCGGTTTTTACAATTTACGGTTAAAATTTTGGATTCAAATATTAAAAATACAGAAGACGGTTCTTTAGACAAATTACTCATTTTGGAAGAAGCAAAACGACTCAAAACCATTTTTTTGGATAATATGAGTCATGAATTAAGAACTCCAATTACTGTAATTTTGGGTTATGCGGGAATTCTTTATGAAGAAATAAAAGATCCCGATTTGAAAGAAATGGCTGAAATTATTTTAAAAAGCAGCAATCGACTTACAGAAGCATTGAATTTATTGTTAGATCAATCAGATGTTGAATCAGAAAGATTAAAAGTTGAGTTAATAGAAGAAAATTTATACGATCTTTTAAAAGAAACTGTAAATGTTTACAGACCTGTTGTTGAAGATAAAGGTCTTGAACTTTTTTTTAATTTTGATTCTGAAATTGCAAAATGTAAACTTGATAAAAAAATGTTTACAAAAGTGATGACAAATCTTTTAAATAATGCGATTAAATATACTGAAAAAGGGCACATTACAATTTCGTTAAAATATGATGATGAAAAACAAAATCATATTGTTGATTTTGAAGATACCGGAATTGGAATTGCCGAAGAAAAATTATCACTAATTTTTGAAGCATTTCGTCAAGTAAGTGAAGGAATGAACAGACTTTATCAAGGAATTGGTTTAGGCTTATCTGTATCCAAAAAATTTGTAGAAATTATGAATGGCGATTTATCGGTAAAAAGTACAAAAAATAAAGGAACAGTTTTTACAATTAAAATTCCGGCAATTAATTAAATTTTCCTTTTAGTTTATCCCAAATTCCTTTCCCAATTAAGTTATCAACATTTAGAAGAATTTTTTTTAGCACGATTAAAATATCCAAATCTCCGGCCCAATATTTTCTAATTATTTGCGGATCAATTGAATTTATCATTTCATTTAAGATGTAAGCAGCAATTGCAATATCATCCAAATAACCAATTGGACCCAGAAAAATTTCCGGCAATAAATCAATCGGTGAAATAAAATATGCAATGGCAGAAATTAATTTTATTTTTTTACCTTGCGGAACTTCAGAATCTTGAACCAATTTTATCATCAAGTAGAAAATATCCGGAACAAGCATAATAAATTCACGCCATTTATGGTTAAGATTTGATTTTTCATCTAACCATTTTGTAATATTTGATCTAAGTTTTAAGTAATATTTTTCTTCTTTTTCCATTTCAGTAAAATTAAAATTATTTAGAAATTCTATTTAAACCATTTAATGCCGCAACTCTATATGCTTCCGCCATTGTTGGATAATTGAAAGTTGTATTTATAAAATACATTAGCGTATTTGATTTTCCTTCTTGAGCTAAAATAGCTTGTCCAATATGAATAATTTCTGCAGCACCATATCCAAAACAATGAACCCCCAAAATTTCTAAAGTTTCTCTATGAAATAATAATTTTAACATTCCGGTTGTTCTTCCGGTAATTTGCGCTCTTGCCAAATGTTTAAAAAAAGAATGACCAACTTCATATGGAATTTTTTTTTCGGTTAATTCTTTCTCCGTAAAACCAATAGAACTTATTTCCGGAATTGTATAAATGCCCGTGGGAATAAACTCAACAAGTTTATGTTCACATTGACCATAAACGAAATGGGTTGATGCAAATCTTCCTTGATCGTAAGCTGCGCTTGCTAAACTTGGATAACCGATTACATCGCCAACAGCATAAATATGCGGATGAATAGTTTGAAAGTTTTCATTCACTTCAATTGAGCCGCGAACGTTTCCAAAAATTCCAATATTTTCTAAACCCATAGAATCTGAATTTCCGGTTCTTCCTTGTGCCCAAAGTAAATAATCGGTTCTTATTTGTTTATTGGATTTTAAAAATAAAGTTACACCTTTATCATCAGCTTCAACTTTTTCATATTCTTCATTATGACGAACTAAAACTCCATTCTCGCGTAAATGATAAGCAAGTGCATCAATAATTTCATCATCTAAAAAAGTTAATAATTGATTGCGTGTATTTATCAAATTCACTTTTATCATCAATCCTCTAAAAATTGATGCATATTCGCAGCCAACAACTCCGGCTCCGTAAATTGTAATACTTCTTGGATTATCATCTATATTTAAAATTGAATCGCTATCTAAAATTCTTGGGTGAGTGAAATCAACATCCGGCGGATGATAAGGTCTTGATCCGGTTGCAATTATAAAATAATCTGCAGAATATTTTTTTTTGGAGCCGGAATCATTTGTTACAAAAATATTGTGTTCATCAATAAATGTCGCATCGCCGTCAAGTATTTCAACTCTGTTTCTTTCATAAAAACTTTTTCTGAGTTGATATTGCTGTTTTACAACTTTTTCTGTGGATTTTAAAATTGATTGATAAGAAATATCTCTTAAAGATTCAGTATCAGAAATTATTTGGCTTGCATGTCTTAAAGCCTTGCTG
>JBGSKB010000431.1:0-6594 GCA_041741395.1 Melioribacteraceae bacterium | reverse complement strand
GAGAAATTGGAAGAGAAAAAACAGTAATTCTAAGTACGCATATTCTACCGGAAGTTGAAGCAACTTGCGATAGAATTTTAATTATTAATGATGGAAAAATTGTTGCCGATGGAACTTCCGAAAGTTTGAGAAAACAAGCGCAAGGTCAAGAAGTTCTAAAAGTTGGAATATCTGAAGCAAATGATAAAAATATTGTAATTAAAACTTTGCAGAATTTAGAACCCGTTGCAATGGTTGATCCAATAAAAGAGTTAGATTTTTCATTTTATGTAAATAGTAAAAATGATGTTAGTTCAAAAAAAGCAATTTTTGAAATGTGTGTTAAAAACAATTGGGTTTTATCAGAACTAACTCCAATTGAAACAAAGCTTGAAGATATATTTAGAGATTTAACAACAAATTAGAAAATACTGAAATATTAAAAATGTCATTCCTGTGATCCGTTAGCTAACGAACTGGAATCTATATAATTCTTACTGGATTCCCACTTTCGTGGGAATGACAAACAATTTTTTTTATTCTGAATTTTTAGGGAATTTTATGAAACCAATTTGGATTATTGCAAAAAAAGAATTTAGAACTTTTTTTGATTCATTAGCCGCATACATTTTACTTGTTGTGTTTTTAGGCTTAAGCGGTTTTTTCACATGGCTTTACGGATCAGATATTTTTTTCATCGGACAAGCTACATTAATGCCTTTTTTTTCTGTAGCATACTGGACTTTATTTTTCTACATTCCTGCACTCACAATGAAAATGTTAGCCGAAGAAAGAAAAACCGGAACGTTGGAAATATTGTTAACAAAACCAATCACCGATTGGCAAATAATTGCCGGTAAATTTTTGTCCGTACTGATGTTAATTGGCGTGGCATTGCTTTTAACAATTCCATATTACATTAGTGTTTCTTTTTTAGGACCAGTAGATCACGGTTCAGTTTGGAGCGGATATTTTGGAATGTTATTAATGAGTGCAGCATTTACAAGTATAGGTTTATTTGCAAGCAGTATTACTAATAATCAAATTGTTGCATTTCTTATTGCATTATTTGTGGGCGTATTTTTCCTAATTATTTTTGATGTTCTTGCAAGCAGTTTTACCGGAACAACGGCTTACTTTTTTAATTACTTAAGTTTATCAACACATTATGAATCAATTTCCCGCGGAGTTATTGATTCAAAAGATTTGATTTACTTTTTATCAATTACAGTAATTGGTTTATTATTAGCAGATTCAGTATTATCAAAAAGAAATATAGTTGAGTGATAAAAAATTATGTTAACAAAAAGAAAAATTCAGACAACACTATTTTTAGTAATTGCAATTTTAATTTTGATAAATGTGCTTTCTTCAAGATACTCATTTAGGCTTGATTTAACTGAAGATCAAAGATATTCGTTAAGTGATGCAACAAAAGATATTTTAAAAAATCTTGATGAACCGGTTACAATTACATCATATTTCTCTGAGGATTTGCCACCGGATATTGAGAAAGTAAGGCAAGATTTTAAAGATATGCTAATCGAATATTCCAATCGTTCAAATGGAAATGTTGTTTACGAATTTATAAATCCAAATGAAGATCAAGAAGTTGAGATGAAAGCTCAGCAATCCGGAATTTCTCCAATAATGATAAATGTTAGAGATAAAGACCAAGTAAAACAGCAGAAAGCATATCTTGGTGCGCTTTTACAACTTGGTGAAAATAAAGAACCAATTCCGTTTATTCAGCCGGGCGCAGCAATGGAATATGCACTTTCATCCGGAATTAAAAAATTATCAATGAAAGAAAAACCGGTTGTAGGATTTTTGCAAGGACATGGTGAACCAGATTTAAATCAGCTTATGCAATTGAGACAACAATTAAATGTAATGTATGAAGAACGAACTGTAACATTGACAGATTCAACAAATATTCCGGGAGATATAAAAACATTAGTCGTAATTGCACCAACTGATTCTATGATAGAAAGAGATTTTATTTATTTGGATGAATTTTTATCTCGCGGCGGAAGACTACTTTTGGCAATAAATAATGTAAAAGGTAATTTTCAAAATGCAACTGGGGAATTGGTTAAATCCGGAGTTTCAAAATGGTTAAGTAATTATGGAATTTCCATAGAAGATAATTTTGTAATTGATTCAAAATGCAGCAGTGTTATGGTTCAGCAAAATCAAGGAATGTTCAGGATGAATATTCCGGTAAGTTTTCCATATTTACCAATAATTTCTAAATTTAATGAGCATCCTATTACAAAAGGTTTGGAAGCAGTTATGTTTCCGTTTGCAAGTTCTTTAACAATTACACCAAAAGACACAAGTATTAAATATATAACTTTAGCAGCTTCTTCAGAAAAATCATCTTTGGAAACTTTACCATTATTTTTTGATATTCAAAAACAGTGGGGAAGTCAAGATTTTGGATTGTCCAATATTCCAGTTGCAGTTGCGATTGAAGGTAAAATATCAAGAAATTCATTTTCAAAAATGGTTGTTTTTGGCGATGGGGATTTTGCAGTAAATGGAGAAGGTCAGCAAGCCCAACAATTACAGCCGGATAATGTAAACTTAATTACAAACTCAATTGATTGGCTTTCAGATGATACCGGATTAATTGAACTTAGAACAAAAGGTGTTACTGCGCGCCCGCTAGATGCACAATTAGAAGACAGTACAAAAACTTTGGTAAAATATGCAAACTTTTCAATTCCAATTGCTTTAATAATTATTTTTGGAGTTGTGAGATTTCAATACAAGAAAAAAATTAGAAACATTATAAAATCGACTGATTATGTTTAATAAAAATTCTAACAAATTACTTTGGATTTTTTTAGCAGTTTTAATAATTGTTGTTGCGATCATCTTTTCAACTGAATCCACAAAAAATGAAAGAACATTTAGAAAAGATTTAGTTTCAATTGATACTGCTAAAGTTTCGCAAATATCTATTTACCCAAAATCTTTAAAGGGAAAAGAAGTAAGATTAACAAAAGTAGATAGTTTGTGGAAAGTGAATTCAGATTTTGGAAAACAATTTACTGTTCCTAAAATAAAAATTAACAATTTGTTAAATCAATTATTATTTGTAAAACCACTAAGAGTTGCCGCAAGAAGCCAAGATAAATGGAAAGAATATCAAATTGATTCTGCTTCTACTCGAATTGAAATTAAAGAAGGCAGTGAAAAAGTTTTGGATTTAATGATTGGTAAATTTGCGTTTCAGCAACCAAGATCAATGACAACATTTGTAAAACTTGCCGGAGATACTGATATTTATGAAGTTGAAGGATTTTTGGATATGGTTTTCAACAAAACTCCGAATGATTTTAGAGACGAAACAATTATTAAATCAGATAGAAATAAATGGAATAAACTAAAATTTGAATCGGCAAATTCTGATAGTTCTTTTGAACTCGTAAAAGTTAATAATTCGTGGTTTATAAATGGAACCAAAACCGATTCTGCAAAAACTGAAAATTCGTTGAACTCAATTGAGAGATTATCAAATTCAAATTATATAAATAACGAAAAAGCAACATTTCCAAAACAATCTTCTAAACTTACTATAGAAATAGAAAATGAAAATCCAATTATTATCACTGCATATAAAGATTCATTAAATTATATTATTGAATCTTCAATGAATAATGAAAATTATTTTGATGGAAAAACAATCGGAAATAAAATTTTCTTCAAAAAAGAATCAATGTTTTGATTATTAAATTCTATTTCAAAATAGTAAATTTACAATATAAATCTCTTCGCAATATTTAGAAAGAATCTGAAATGATTAATGTAGCAATTGTTAATAGCAGTGCGCAAAAAAGAAATTATGTTGGATTTTGTATTAATTGTGTAAAAAAAGTAATTGAGAAAAATGAAAATTTTGCGGTAACGGTAATTAGTTTAAAAGATTTTAATTTACCTTTTCCCGGAGAAATAATTAATAATGATGATTCTGAAAAACTTAGAAAACTTTTAAAATCTGCCGACGCTTATATTTTGGGAACTCCGGAATATAACGGTTCATTTTCTGCAAAATTAAAATTAATGTTTGAAAATGCAAGTCATCCTTCCGAAATGAAAGACAAACCAATAAGTTTATTTGGAATTGCAAGCGGTTCAATTGGTGCAATAAAATCTTTAGAACATTTACGGACTGTTTGTGCGCATGTTGGCGGATTTGTTTTGCCGCGAGTTGTTTCAGTTGCAAATGTTGAAGAAAAATTTGATGAAAACGGAAATTGTTTAGATGAAGTAATTACTGAAGAATTAAAAACTTTAGCAAAAAATTTCATTCAGTTTTGTGAAACATTAAAAGAAAATTGCTAACAGAAATTTCATGCTATTTAAAATTTCTGTCATGCTGAACTTGTTTCAGCATCACAAAAGCAAGATCCCGAAACAAGTTTGGGATGACTTCAATGAAATTTGTTAAATATCAATTTTTTAGAAGTTCTAACAATTAATTAAATTAACAATTCTTTAAATTTAGCTAAATTATTTGTCGGTAAACTGCATTCATAATTTTGACAAACATATGCTGTAGTTTTTCCATCAACCATTTCATAATTATCTAAATAGGGAATTAATTTATTCTGTAATTTGAAATCAGCAGAATTTTTATCACATAAAATTACAATACAGTTGGGAAGAAAATTATCATTAATAATTTTCAACATTTCTTTTGTTAATGAATTTTCCTTTTCGCCAATAATTATAATTTCTTGCGAAGAATTAATTTGAAAATTTAATCCAGATAAAAAATGTGAAAAACTAACGGAAACTTTTTCAACATTTTGCTTATAAGTTTTATTTAATAATTCAGCATAATTTTTAAATTTACTATCATTAGAAATTTTGTAAATTTTTTGCAAATTATTAAACATTACAGAATTTCCGGAAGGAATTGCGCCATCATAAAATTCTTTAGTTCGCGAAATTAAATCAGAATTATTTTTATCAGTGAAATAAAAACCGGAGTTATTTTCTTCATCCCAAAAATTTGAAATTAATTCATTTGTAATCTCAATAGCTTTTGCCAAATAATTTATATCAAATTTGGTTTGGTATAATTCCAACAAAGCCCAAATTAGAAAAGCGTAATCGTCAATTTGTGCTGAAATTGCTGCTTCGCCGTTTCTAAATCTGTGCAATAATTTTCCATCTTCGGAAATTAATTCTTGTAGAATAAAGTGAATTGATTTTTCGGCAACATTAATTATTTCTTTATTTCCAAAAATTCTTCCGGAAATTGCCAGAGCTGCAATCATCAATCCGTTCCAGTCAGTTAGAATTTTATCATCCTTAAATGGATGAACTCGTTTTTCTCTTTCCAGAAATAATTTTGTTTTTAGTTTATTTAAATAATCATCATCAAAATATTTATTGAGAAAAGGAATATTTGCATTTGTTGATTTTCCAGAAGCTTCTTCAAAATAATTTCCTACTTCGGTAACATTGAATATTTCTGAAAATTTATTTCCATCATCGCTTCCTAAAGTTTTTATAATTTCATTTTTATTCCAAACGTAAAATTTACCTTCTTCGCCTTCACTGTCTGCATCTTCCGCCGAGTAAAAACCAAATTCCGGGGATTTCATATCGCGCAAAACATAAGTAATAATTTCTTCGACTGTATTTTTATAAATAGAATTATTTGTTATCTGAAATGTTTCGGCATAAGCAATAATAAGCATTGCTTGGTCATATAACATTTTTTCAAAATGCGGAAGAAACCAATTTCTATCGGTTGAATATCGATGAAATCCAAATCCCAAATGATCATAAATTCCGCCTTTTCTCATTTCGGTTAATGTTTTTTCAACCATAAGTAATGCATTTTTATTTTGTGATTTTTGAAAATATCTTATCAGAAAAAGTAAATTATGCGGCGATGGAAATTTTGGACGATCTCCAAATCCGCCAAATTCCTCATCAAATCTATTTTGAAATTCTTGAAAAGCTGTTTCAATTATTTCCGGATTTGTGAAATCTGAAATCTTAATATTTTTGTTTGAGTTTAAATGATTTGAAATTTTTTCTGCAGATTCAAAAACTTCATCTTGCTGATTTTTCCAAACTTCATCAATTCGATTAATTAAGTCAATCATTCCGATTCTATTTCCAAAAGAATTTTTAGGGAAATAAGTTCCCGCAAAAAATGGTTTTCTGGCTGGAGTCATAATTATTGTTAAAGGCCAGCCGCCCTGACCAGTTAGCATTTGACAAACCGACATATATAAATTATCGATATCGGGTCTTTCTTCTCTATCAACTTTTACGGAAACGAAAACTTCATTCATTAATTTTGCAACTTCTTCATCTTCAAATGATTCTTTTTCCATTACATGACACCAATGACAAGTTGAATATCCAATTGATAAAAATATTGGTTTATTCTCATTTTCTGCTTTTGTAAATGCTTTTTCATTCCATGCAAACCATTTTACCGGATTGTTAGCATGTTGCAATAAATAAGGACTTTTCTCAAGAATTAAATCATTTTTATATTTATTTGGGTTTTTATTCATAATGAAATGTTGAATCCTTTTTGTGATAAATTTGGAAATGTAAAACTAAGTAAATGATTTC
>JBGSKB010000430.1:0-8637 GCA_041741395.1 Melioribacteraceae bacterium | reverse complement strand
AAGCATTAGCTGCAGTAATTTATATTGATTCCGGTGTTAGAACAATGGAACGTGGAATTGTATCAGCCGGAAGAAATAAAGAAACCGGTGAAAATAATTATCCAAAATTAGAATTGGTTAGATGCACTTTCCCAAGACGTGTTTATACTCAAGCGCACATTGATGTTACTGTTGAATCAATCGCAACTGTATTTCAAAATAGGAAATCTGTTAAAGGTCTTAAAATGGTTTATGAACCAAAATATTTAAGATTTTTTCAAGCAAGATTTAATAAATTATAATATTATTTTTAGAATAATTAAATCTCGCAGGCTAACCACAAATAGTTTGCGGGATTTTTTTTAGTATAATTATCAAATAAAAAATTAATAAGTTGTAATTATTTCATTATCAAAGAAAATAATTTTTATTTATGGAAAGTTTAAGAGGACAGTTTTTAACTGATAGAAACCGACTTTTTAACGATGAAGAATTACTTAAAAATTCGTACAGGTTTTGCGTCCATTACAGTCTTTTAGTTGAAGAATTCATTTTACGAATTATTATACCTAAATCAGTTGATTGTGTTATGGTTGCTGCCGGCGGTTTCAGCAGACGCGAACTATCTCCATATTCTGATATTGATCTTATGTTTATAATTCCAAAAATTGACAATCATGAACAATATATTAGAGAAGCTGTAACCAAACTTTGGGATGCCGGTATTGAAGTTTCACACACTGTAAGAACCTTTAGTGATATTCAAAAATTTATGAATGAAGATCTTCACGCATTCACTCAATTTTTTGAAACAAGATTTTTGTTAGGTAATAAACAACTTTATGATGAATGGAATAAAAAAGTTTATGAAGTGATTCAGAAAACTGATAAGAAACAATTAATTTTTGATTTATTTGATGATGTTGAGTTAAGGTATAAAAAATACGGAAGTTCACCAAAAGTTCTTGAGCCTAATGTTAAATTTACCGGCGGCGGGTTAAGAGATATTCATTGCGTTGAATGGATGTATTCAATAAAAAATAATACACTACTTTCAAATCAGGATGAAGTAACTCACACAGAAATTTTCTTAAAAATATTGCTGCAAAATGGGTCATTAAATAGAAAAGCATATAAAAGATTATTTGATAGTTATCAGACAATTCTAAATGCACGAAACCATCTTCATTTAATTGAAGGAAGAAAAAACGATAGATTAGAATTTGATCAGCAAGAACAAATTGCCGGCAGATTGGGATATAAGAAAAGTGACTGGAAAGAATTTATGTACAGTTACTTTAAAGCTTCAACAATCTTAAATCGATTCTCAAAAACAATGATGAAGAGATATAAACAGTCTTATGCAACAGCAATTTCTGATTTTTTGTTAATTGATCTTGATGATGATTTTGAAGTAAAAGGTAATATTCTAAATTTTAAAGATGATAGAGTTTTAACAACTTCAGAAATAATGCGCGCTTTTTATTACAGAGCCGTATATGATGCATTTTTTGAACTGAATCTTCGTTCATTAATTATTGAAAGTATTCACTTAATTGAAGAAACTCAAACTCCCGAAGTAACTTCGTCAGTTTTTTTTAGAGAATTGCTAAAACTTCCGGCAAATGTTGCTAAAACTCTTTCATCAATGAATGAGTTTAGTTTTTTGGATGTAGTATTACCGGAATTTAAAAGTTTAAATGGTTTTTTTCAACCCGGAGTTTATCATTGTTACACAGCAGATGAGCACACTTTGGTGGCATTGCAAAACATTGAAAATTTATCTGCTGAAGATAATCATTTAGCAAGATTGTACAAAACAATTCAGTCTAAAGATTTGTTATACCTTGCAACTTTACTTCACGATATTGGTAAACCAATAAGCGTTGCGGGGCATGAAATTATTGGCGCTGAAATTGCAAATAGTATTATGCAAAATTTAGGATATGGACAAAGTGAAATTTTGTTTGTACA
The DNA here is from genome assembly GCA_041741395.1 of Melioribacteraceae bacterium. Lineage (GTDB taxonomy): Bacteria > Bacteroidota > Ignavibacteria > Ignavibacteriales > Melioribacteraceae. The sequence continues at coordinate 6,684 of JBGSKB010000430.1, read as the reverse complement.
GTTTTTAATTAGGCATCATTTAACAATGGAACAAGTTTCGTTCAGAAGAGATTTGAATGACCCAACAACATTAGATAATTTTATTTCAATTTTTCCATCAATGAGATCTTTGGATTATCTCTATATTTTAACTTATGCTGACTTATCTGCGGTTAATCCACAAGTTTGGACAAAGTGGAAAGCTGATCTTCTTCACGAATTATATTTGAAGTCAAAATCAATGTTGCTGGAACAGCTTTCCGGTGAAGAGCTAATGAGTGCAAGATCATTACAAATCATTAGCGGAAATTTTAATGACAGTTCAATAATTGCAGATCATTTAGATCAAGTTGATGATATTGGATATTTGTTTCATTTTAGTCAAGATGAAATTAATCTTCATATTGAAGAAATTGAAAAAGGTTCAAAAACTTCTGTCTTTTTCAAAGAAAGCGAAAATTTTACAAACATTTCAATTCTAACAAAAGATTCTGATGCACTTTTAGCAAAACTTTGCGGAGCTTTGGCAATAAACGATTTGAACATTTATGATGCAAGAATTTTTACAAGAAGAGACGGAATTGTAATTGATAGTTTTAGTGTTTCTGATTTTAGAAGCAATTCAATTATTGATTCTTCAAGATATTCAAAAATTGAGAAAGATATAAAATCTGCAATTCTTGGCGAACTTAAAATTGAAAAGGAATTTGAAAAAGTTAAACTAAAATGGAAACGAATTTTAAATACAAGCAATACAAATGTTAAAGGAACACTTATTGATTTTGAAAATCAAGAAAATTTTACAATCATTGAAGTTCATTCAACAGATAAAATTGGACTGCTTTTTACAATTACAAACAAATTAGCCGAGCTTGGTTTGGCTGTGAGTTTTGCAAAAATTGTTACAAAACTTGATGGGATAATTGATGTATTTTATGTGCTGAAAAATAACGGACAAAAATTAAGAAAAAGTGAATTCGAATTTATTAGGAATGAATTAATTACAGTAATTAAAGGATTATAATTTAATATGAATTTTATGAATAAAACTAATCCCATTGGAATTTTTGATTCCGGCATTGGAGGTTTAACTGTAGTAAAAAGTGTTAATACATTTTTGCCAAGTGAAAAAATAATTTATTTTGGCGATACTGCGCGAGTTCCTTATGGATCAAAATCAAACTCAACAATTATTGAATATTCAATACAAGACGCAAAGTTTTTAGCAAAGAAAAATGTAAAATTAATTATAGTTGCTTGTAACACAGCTTCTTCAGTTGCGTTAGATGAATTAAGAAATAAATTTGATATTCCAATTATTGGGATGATAAATCCCGGAGCAAAAGCTGCAATAAAAGAAACAAAGAATAATAAAATTGGAGTTATTGGAACGGAAACTACTATTTCAAATCAAGCATATTCAAAAGTAATTAAAAGCAGTAATCCGGAAATCGAAGTAATTGAAAAAGCTTGTCCGCTTTTTGTTCCGCTGGCTGAGGAAGGATGGATAAATCACCCAGCAACAAAATTAATTGCTGAAGAATATTTAACCGATTTGAAAAATGCTAATATTGATACATTAATTTTGGGCTGTACGCATTATCCAATATTGAAAGATGTAATTCAAAAAGTAATTGGTGAAAAAGTAAAATTAATTGATTCCGGTTCGGCTGCATCTGTAGAAGTCAACGAATATTTGGAAGGAAGAGGAATTAAAAATTACCAGCACAATATTGGCAAACATGAATTCTATGTTAGTGATGTACCTAAAAAATTTAATTTAATTGCAGAAAGATTCTTAGGAAAAGAATTAGAATATTTAGAAAAAATTGATCTTGAAGAAATAATTAATGTTTAGAAAAATTTTGCTGTTACTGACCATTCAGTGACATTTGATGTTTAAATTTTGTTATCGATTGATCAATGACAGCATATTCTTAAATTTAACATTCATTTAATTTTATTCTGATAAAAATGAATTCCGCTAATAGTTTTTGCATCAACAATTTTTCCCGAAGAAATCATATTATTAATTTCATCTAAAGTAAATTCGTAAACTTCCATTCCGTGTTCGCCTTCTTCTCTATTGTGGTTTCCGGCTTTCAGGTTTTTAGCTAAATAAATAAACAATATTTCATTACAGAATCCGGGAGAAGTATAAATTTTCCCAAGAGGAGAAATAGTTTCAGCAGAATATCCGGTTTCTTCTGTAAGTTCACGAGTTGCACAAACTAAAGGATCTTCACCTTTTTCCAATTTTCCGGCAGGAAGCTCATACATCCATTCGTTAAAAGGATATCTGTATTGTTTAACTAAAATTACTTTATCATCTTTTGTAACGGGAACAACAACTGCTCCGCCATTGTGAACAATTACTTCCCTAATTCCAGTATTACCCGAATTATATTCAATTTGATCGACTTTTATATCAAATACAATTCCATTAAAAATTGTTTCAGATTTTTTAAGAGTAAAATTCATTTACGCCTTTTCAATATTTAGTAAAAAAATAAAATTAATTATTTATCATAAAATGGAACTAACTCACTTCCAAGATATTTGATAACGGCAGTTATTACTCCAAGATCATCTAAGTAGCCTATTAGCGGGGCTAAATCCGGAATAGTATCAATGGGCACAATAAAATAAACCAATGCACCAATTACAATCGATTTTCTGTACCATGGAATATTTTTATTTCTGAAATAATTAAAGAGTGCTTTAATATCTTTTGTGAAAGAAATCTTTTTCCCGATTTTCTCAACTTTTGACCAAAGATTTTCTTCAACGAATTCTTTGCCGTGCAAATATTTATCATGCGTTGAAAAATCTTCACTCAAATCATTTAAAGAATTTTCCATATAATCATGCTCCTCAAGTTCGCTTATATCTGGATTTTTTGTGTAATCTTTCATTTATGCTTCCAATCGTTTAGAAATTAATTATTTTTATTTTCGTTCAACCAATCAAAAATACTATTCCACCAAAGTCTTGCATTTTGCGGTTTGGTTACAAAATGATATTCATCCGGAAAATATAAAAATTTACTTTTAACACCAACTCTTTGTAGTGAAGTAAATAATTCTATTGCTTGTCCTATTGGAACTCTAAAATCATATTCACCATGAATAACAAGCATTGGAGTTTTGAAATTTTGAACAAAATTATGCGGCGACCATTTTTTATAAAGTTCTCTATTTTCCCAAGGAGTACCGCCATTTTCCCATTCCGGAAACCATAGTTCTTCAGTTGTGCCGTACATACTTTCTAAATTAAAAACTCCGGCATGACAAATCAAGGCATTAAATCTATCTGTATGACCCTCAATCCAATTTATCATATATCCACCATAAGAAGCTCCGGCTGCGAATAAATTCTGCGAATCTATAAAATCATAATTGTTAATTGCGTAATCTAAAGAATTCATTAAATCAGTATAAACTTTTCCGCCCCAATCTTTTGAAATTTCATCTGTAAAATTTTGTCCATAGCCAAAGCTTCCTCTGGGATTTGTAGCAACTACAACATAACCTTTTGAGGCAAACATTTGTAAATTCCATCTGTAGTGAAAATCATCATTCCAATGTCCTTGTGGTCCACCGTGAATTAAGAACATTAAAGGATATTTTTTATTTGGATCGAAAAATGGCGGCTTAACCAATATTGATTGTACTTTTGTGCCCTCTGCACCATCTGCCCAAAAATTTTCAATTGGGTACATTTCAATATTAGAAAGAATATCAGAATTAATATTTGTTATTTGTTTAAGATTTTTCCCATTAGTTTCAATCGAAAAAATTTCATATGGCAAATTTGATTTTTGATTTTTGAAAAATATTTTATCACCGTTTGGAGAAAGAGTAATTGATGAAGCGTTAACTTTTTCTGCTACGGTAAACAATTCTTTTGTTGAAATATCAATTCTAAAAATAGAATTATAAATTGAATTTGGTGCGGTGAAATAAATAAATTTAGAATCTTGGGACCAAATAAGTTCACCAGCGGATAAATCAATACTAGAAGTTAAATCTGTTGCAATTCCCAAATTTTTATTATACAACATTATCCTCTGTTTATCAGATTCAAAACCAGCTCTCTCCATTGAGCAATAAGCAATATATTTTCCATCGGGAGAATAAATTGGCTGATTATCATTTCCTTCACTTTTAGAAATTTTTTTGTACGGAGTTTGTTCTCCATCTTTAATATCGGAAGTATTTAAAATAAAAATATCATTATTTGTACTTGTTGCAAGAAATTCACTTTCATTCATTGTGAATGCGATTTCATTTCCATCCGGAGAAAATGAATAATCGTTTGAACTTCCCAATGCAATTGGAGGAACATCAAATTTTAATCCTTGATTTAGATCAACATAATTTTTTGTTTTGAAATCATAAATAAATAAGTGATTAAATTTTGGTCCGCGCCAATCATTCCAATGACGATACATCAATTCAGTAAACATCTGAGCTTTAACTTTACTTTTTTCTTTTTCCGCATCTTTTGCTTTATTGCACGTTTGATTTTTACATTCAGCATAAACTTGAGATGAAAATAAAATTTGCTTTCCCGAAGTTGAAAATTCTGCACCATTTATTCCGGAGTAAAAATCTGTAATTTTAGTTTTTATTGTATCGTCAAAAATTTGAGAAAAAAGTTGATTATCTAAATAGTAGTAAATTTTATTTCCCAAAAATTGAGGAGAGGAAACGCTTTTATCAAAATTTGCAAATTCCTTTTGATCTTTTCCATTTGTGTTAACAATCCAAATATCAGTATTGCCTTTATTTTCTTCCATATTATAAGTTGTGACATCAAAAATAATTTTGCCACCGTCTGGTGAAATAGAAAAAGAACCAATTCTTTTCATGTTCCATAAATCTTCAACTGATAAAGCACGTTTTGTTTGAGCAAAATTAAAAGTATAAAAAAGTAAAAGTGCGAAAAAGACAGATTTTATTTTCATGACAAGTCTCATATTTATTTCGAATTTCATTTACAAATTAGATATTTAAAGAAAAATGTAAAAATGTAATTTTCAAAATTATAATAAAAATTCATTTTGAATTAGTTGTTCAAAAGTTTCTCTCTGTCTAATTACAAAAAATTTATCATTATCAACAAGAATTTCTGCTGCTCGTCTTCTTCCATTATAATTTGATGACATTACCATTCCGTATGCCCCAGTTGACATAATTGCAATTAAATCATTTTTATCACTTTTGGTAATATTTCTATTTTTAGCAAGGAAATCGCCACTTTCACAAACCGGACCAACAATATCAGCTTCAATATCCGCGTTATTTTTTATTTCTAAAGGTTGAATATGGTGATAAGCCCTATAAATACTTGGTCGAAGAAGATCAGTCATTGCTGCATCAACAACTAGAAAGTTTTTATCTAAATTGTTTTTTGTGTACAAAACCTTTGCTAAAAGGACTCCGCCATTTGCCGTTAATGCACGTCCCGGTTCAAAGAAAATTTCACAATTGGTTTGTTTTAAAATTGGTAATAATGCATAAGCAAATTCTTCAATTGAAAAAGTTTTTTCGTCATTATATTTTACACCCATACCGCCGCCAATATCAATATGCTTCAGAAGTATTCCTTTATTTTTCAATTCATTTACAAGATTGATTAATTTTCCAACCGCATCAACAAAAGGCTGAATTGTTGTTACTTGAGAACCAATGTGCATATCAATTCCCAATAATTCTATATTAGAGAGTTGGCTGGCATCAATAAAGATTTGCTTTGCTAAAGTTTCATCAATCCCAAATTTATTTTCTGCTAATCCTGTTGAAATATAAGGATGTGTCGCCGGATCAACATTTGGATTAACTCTAATTGCCAACGGAGCTTTTTTATTCAAATTTTTTGCAATATCATTTATTCTATTTATTTCTTGAATTGATTCTGCTTTGAGAAGTAAAATTTCATTTTCAAGAGCAAGTTTAATTTCTTCATCAGTTTTGCCAACGCCAGACATAATCATATCTTTTGGTGAAACTCCGGCTTCTTGTGCTCTATAAAATTCTCCCGCAGAATTCACATCAATCCCGGCTCCAAGTTGATTAAATATCTTTATAACATTAATATTAAAATTTGCTTTTGATGCGTAAAAAATTTTATGTCTAATATCTTTAAAAACATTTTCAAAAGAAGTAAAATGATCAACAAAAAACTTTTTGCTGTAAACAAAAGTAGGAGTTCCGAGTTCGACAGCAATATTTTCTAAGTTCACATTTTCACAAAATAATTTATTGTTTTTGTATGTAAAATATTCAGATTCAAAATAATTCATCAAATATCCGTATTGTATAAAATTAGTTTTCAAAATATCTCAAAAAGTGCATCCAAATGGAAGCAATTTACTTCGCAATCTTGATAAACCTTTCGCTTTTTAATAGCTTTCAACTTCTTTTATAAAATATTGTTGAATAAAAATGAAATATCCTCATCAAGAAGTTGAAAAAAAATGGCAGAAATTTTGGGAAGAAAATAAAATATTTAAAACAGACTTTTCCGATTTAGAAAAAAAGTTATATACACTTGTTATGTTTATATATCCTTCCGGATCAAAAACTCATATTGGACATTGGTACAATTATGCTCCAACAGATTCTTGGGCTCGATTTAAAAAGTTAAGAGGGCATAATGTTTTTGAACCAATGGGTTATGATGCATTTGGTTTACCGGCAG
>JBGSKB010000429.1:0-1558 GCA_041741395.1 Melioribacteraceae bacterium | reverse complement strand
AGTAAAGAAAGAATGAATTATCTTTATTAGAATTTATAAATTTGAGTGCTTCTTTATGCATTAATTCTGGAGCATAGTCAATTAAATTAAAATCTGTATAACTTTTTTGATCATATGGATTAGCTCCTGTTTCCAATTTTTTATGCGGTGGAACTAATTTATTTCTTAATAAGACTTTTTCATTATTTCTCCAAAGGTGTATTGGATAATAAGTGTGAGCTTGACGTTGGCAATTATATCCATAATAAAAATCAAATCCGCGATTATTGGGTATTCCATTTGAAAATGGACCGCCCAAACCCCACTTACCAAACATTCCGGTTTTGTAACCATCACGTTGAAGCAATTGACTTAGTGTTTGAATAGAATCCGGCAATGGTCTTTGCCCTTCTAAGTTTGGATCTTTTACTACTTTAGCAAAATCCCAAATATCACCGCGTTCTGCCCATTCATCATTACCACGAATATAAGCTTTGCCCATATGCTGACCGGTTAACAGTGCACAACGAGATGGAGCACAAACTGCTGAGCCAGCATAATGCTGTGTAAATATCATACCACTTTCTGCTAATTTATCAATGTTCGGAGTTTCAATTTTTTTTTGTCCGTAAACGCCTAACTCCCCGTAACCTAAATCATCAGCAAGGATAAGAATAATATTTGGTTTTTCTATTGACATAGTTTTATTATCTGAACTGCAATTTGTTAGAGTTAAAGTTGCAGTTACCCCTAAACCAAATTTAAAAATTTTGTTGTGAATCATTATTTACCTAAATATTATAATACACATTTGACACTATTTATTTTAGTGATCTCAGTAATTGTTTCTTCAATTTGTGGTAATTTAAAAATAATATGAACACCAGCTATTGTACCGAAAGGAAAATCAGCTCCCCACTTAAGAGAGTAATTTGATAAGTTGTTTGAATCCGAATAAATTGGTTCAAGTGGATCTCCAATCCAAAATTGTGCAATTAAATTCTTAGTAAATAAAAGTTCTATAAGTATAAATATTTTTTTCAAATCTAAAAAATTATTTAAGGTAGATCATTTTATTAATTAATGAATTAGAATTTACTTGAAGCTTATACACGTAAATTCCGGAGTTCAAATTATTAGCGTTGAATTTCACTGAATATTTTCCTGGTGCTTGAATTTCATTTACTAATGTTTTAATCTCACGTCCAAGTATGTCGAAGATCTTTAAAATTACATAAGAACTTGAATGAGTTAGATCTCCTACATTTAGATTTGGAATAACATATTCAATTGTTGTAGTTGGGTTAAACGGATTAGGATAATTTTGAAATAATGCAAAATTAATTGGTGTAGCTGGTTGCTCAGCAATATCAACTAAACTTTCATAAGAATAGTTTTCTTGAGCTAAATGATATAAATACAAATGTCCTAAGGTTACATACCATAAATTTGATTTATTACTAATATATTCCAAATGCTCCCACGGATAAGTTTTGTCCCACTCCATAACGTTTGGATGACACATTAAATGATAAACACCACCTTTTAAAACTACTTCGTCAAATTTTCCATTAAGATC
>JBGSKB010000428.1:0-1801 GCA_041741395.1 Melioribacteraceae bacterium | reverse complement strand
ATCTAATTGAAGACCATATTCAAGTCACAGGTACTTATAGTGGAAGACACATTGGGATATTATCTCTCTGTCAGGATGAATATACAATTAATTTTAAGCCTAAATACAATTTTTACTTTGGCGAAATCGTAAACATTAAATTATCAGAATCCTTTAAATCAATCACCGGTAAAAACTTTCCTAAACTGGATTTTTGGTTTAAAATAAGAGAAAGAAGTATCTATGATTTTAAAACTTCCGATAACGAAAAAGTTACTGAAAAAAATACAGAATTTCCGCAAAATACTGACGTTCTTTCATTTATTGATTATAAATTACCGACGATAACATACTCCAAAAATCCCACCAGTGAATACCTGATGACTAATCTAATCAATGGAAGTAAAAATTACATTTACGTTTTCAACAATAAAGGTTATCCTGTTTTTGTCAAGCAATTTAATCATTCAATAACTCATCTAAAACCACATGGTAGCAAATTGCTTAGTTATTATGATACTCTTATTGAAGGATTTGTTATTTTGGATTCAACTTTGAATTCGGTTGATACACTTTTTATGCAAAATGGCTATCAAACGAATTTTCACGAAATCTTGATCTTGAAAAATGGAAATTCTATTCAATTTGCATATGATCCGCAAATTATTGATATGAGCAATATAGTAGAAGGGGGAGATCCATTTGCAACTGTAACAGGATTAATAATCCAGGAATTAGATCCTGTCAAAAATGTTATTTTTCAATGGCGAAGTTGGGATTATTTTAACATTACCGATTCTTACGCAAATTTGTTGGTTTCTGTAATTGATTACGTCCACGGAAATTCACTTGAGGTTGATTCAGATACAACCCTAATTTTATCATCAAGGAACATGAATGAAGTAACCAAAATTAGCAGAAAAACAGGTGAAATTATCTGGCGCCTGGGAGGAAAAAACAATGAGTTTACTTTTTATAATGACAATAGAAGATTTGCTGGTCAACATTCCGTTATTATCCCACAAAAGGCATTTTTAACTATGTACGACAATGGAGTTGGTTTTGAAAACAGATATTCGCGTGGGATAAAGTATGAATTTAATGAAGAGAATAGGACAATAAGTTTGCTATCAGAATTTCGACATTTTCCTGATGTATATGCAAATGTTTCCGGCAATTTACAAAACTTGCCAAAAGGAAATTCTCTAATATTTTGGGGACCACTGATCAATAACACAAAAAAAATTATCTCTGAATTTGATAATACAGTAGATTTGTGTTATGAATGCACATTTGATTCAGAATACTACCCAACCTACAGAGTATTCCGCTCAAGTTGGAAACCCAAAAGTTTCAGTTTAAATCTTGATTCATTTAATTTTGAAATGGTTATACCTGGTAAGGAAAATACTAAAACTATTGAGATCAAAAATAATTCAAATAAAAAAATAATCATTAGCTCCTATCATAGTAATAATAAGGGCTTTAGTATTGAGGGTTTGCCAATTGAACTAGACTCAGGAGAAATACTTCCTATAAATGTAGAGTTCCAAAAGTCAATTCCAGGTTTTTACTCAGATGAATTATTTATATGCCAGGAAACTGATTCTTCTATAGTATGTCAATCCTTGAAAGTGTCAGCAGAAGTGGGGCAAACTACATCTTTTACAGGAATTAAAAAGAATAAATTTAAAATTTATCCAAACCCTTCATCTCAATTTTTAAATATTGATTTTGACTTCGAAATTATCGGATCGTATACCTTGAAAATAATTGATATTAATGGAAAAATCGTTTGGAAAAAAGAAGGAATCACAACAAA
>JBGSKB010000427.1:0-2851 GCA_041741395.1 Melioribacteraceae bacterium | reverse complement strand
GGGAATTCCATCTAGTATTACCTATAAATTATATAATGATAATGGTACATTATATTTTAACGGAAATTCACTTGGGGGTGGAGCTACATCAATCAACGGTCTCTCAGATGGTAAATATGATGGATCAAGTTTATTTTTAGGAACAATTTCTGGGATTTCAACAGTTCCATTTACAAATAATCTTGGATTGGGAAAAGCCGCATTATTTCAGAATTTAAACGGTTTAAATAATACAAGTATTGGACAACAATCAATGTATTCAAATACATCCGGTAGTGGTAATGTTTGCGTTGGAAATAAGACAAATTATTTGGGTAATGGAAATGCAAATACTATTTTAGGTGCAGAAGCTGGATATGGAACAAGTGAGTTTGCTAGATCAGGAAATATTTTTATCGGCTTCCAAGCTGGTTATTTTGAGACAGGAAATTCAAAATTGTATATAGAAAATTCAAATTCTGCAACACCACTTATTTGGGGAGATTTCTTATTGGATAAAGTTAAAATAAACGGTGATCTTGAAGTCACAGGATCAATTAACATAAACGGAGATGTTTTCAGTATTGACGATTTAACAGATGCTAAAACCAATCTAAGTAGTATTTTTTTAGGATTTGATTCCGGAATAAATGATAACGGAAGTAATGATAATGTAGCATTAGGTAATTATAGTCTTGCGACGAACAGTTCAGGAAAGTTCAATGTTGCTATTGGAAGTGATGCATCAAGACAGAATGAAGACGGTGATTACAATGTTGCAATTGGTTATCATGCAAATCAAAATAATGCACATGGAAGCAGGAATACAATGATTGGACATAACGCAGGTTCATTTTATACCCAAAACAGTTCAAATAGTGGAAATATTTTTATTGGTCATGAAGCTGGTTCAAATGCTGATAATGTCAATAATTTATTATACATTGAAAATTCAAGCTCAAACAATCCTTTAATTTATGGTGAATTTACTGATGGAACTGAAATGGTTAAAATAAACGGAAGACTTGAATCAAAGAAGAATGTAGTCTTTGGAAATAATTCGTCTGTAACGTCAACAGTAACCGGTTTTGCAATTGGGAACAATGCTGATTCAGAAAATGACAATTCTTTCGCAATTGGTAATGATGTTACTGCAAGCGGTTTAAACTCTTTTGCAATTGGAACAAATGTAATTGTTAGCGGAACCGGAAGTTTATTTTTAGGTGATAATTCAGTTACCTCACCAAACGCAAGTTCAGCCGATAATAGACTAATTGCAAGATTTGCCGGCGGTTACAGATTGTGGTCAGATCCCGGTTTAAATTTTGGTGTTGAATTAAATAGTGGGGCAAATTCTTGGTCATCGTTATCCGATTCAACAAAAAAAGAAAACTTTAAATTTGTTGATGGTGAAGATGTATTAAATAAAATTTCAAAATTAAAACTTACTTCATGGAATTATAAAACTCAGGATCCAAAAACCCAAAGACATTACGGACCAATGGCTCAAGATTTTTATTCAGCATTTGGAAATGATGGAATTGGAATAATTGGGAATGATACAACTATTGCTTCTGCAGATTTTGACGGCATTAATTTTATAGCAATTCAAGCATTAGAAAAAAGAAGTAAGGGGCAACAATTAAGTATCAAGATTTTAGAATCAAGAATCAAAGAATTTGAAAATAATAACCAAAAACTTGCTGAAATGAATGCAGAACTAAGAAATCAGAATTCAGCAATTAACAGCAGAAATGAAGAATTACACAAAGAAATTGAACAAATAAAAAATGTAGTTAACGAAATTTTCGAACGAAAAAACAATTTAAAGTTAACCATGAATTAATTTTTAATTTCCTCAAAAGTTCCCCGTATCTTTTGTCTTTTTAGGTGCGGGGCTTTTTACATAAAAGAAAAAAAGAAGCAAAAAAAGAAAGAAAACTATTATAATTGTTGTCAACTTTTTTTAGGACGTCACATATAAATAAATTGTCATTCTGGTTTTTGATGTTTTTTATCGGAATACCGGAATCCCAAAAAGAAAATAAAAGATCGAAAATAAAAAAGCAGAAATGAGATCTCTCATAAAAAACATTCGAGATGACAAAAATGAGTTAGCAAAAATCTTTAGTGTTAGAAACCTCCGAGGTTTCGTAACAGAAAGGGTTTTCAAACCTCGGAGGTTTTAGGGTTTTATCGGAATTTAGAAAAAGATTGCTTCGTAAAAACACCCGCAATGACGATGAATTTAGTTTTTACGTTTCACGCCTGCATGCCGGTAGGCAAGGTTTTTACATCTCAACATTTTTCGTTTGCCTTTTCACCCACCAAAAAGATTAGCGGGCAAGCTTTTCACTTTTTATGTTTTTCCAAATCATTCCGTTCTATGAAAAACAATTGCGCTTGCTTGCTGAGTTGGCATCATAATAATTTCTGCAATATTTGCATGTGGCGGACGAGTTGCGCAAAATAAAACTGCTTCTGCAACATCTTCCGCAACTAAAGGAGTAATTCCTTTGTACATATTTTTCGCTTTTACTTTATCTCCGCCAAAACGGACATTGCTGAAATTTGTTTCAACAGCTCCGGGATCAACAGTACTTACTCTAATATTTTTATCAACAACATCCATTCTTAAGGATTTTGTTATTGCATTTACGGCATGTTTTGTTGCACAATAAACATGTCCTTTTGGATAAGCTTCGTGTCCCGCAGTTGAACCGATATTTATTACATGTCCGCTTTTTCTTTCTACCATCCCCGGAACAATTGCTCTTGTAACATAAAGTAAGCCTTTAACATTTGTATCAATCATATTTTCCCAATTCTCAATATCATCTTCATAAATTTTTGCCATACCTTGAGCTAAACC
>JBGSKB010000426.1:0-3999 GCA_041741395.1 Melioribacteraceae bacterium | reverse complement strand
ATAAAATCTACATTTCCACCGCCTACAACAGAATTTGTAAACTGTACAAAACCCCAAGTTTCCGGTGAATGCATATTTATAATTCCTTGTGGAGACCAAACCCAATTATTTTCTGGGAATGATTTTCCAGTTGCTGGATTTATCTTTTTAACATATTTACCATTTATAATTTCAGTTTCCCATTCCACTCTTGAAAAGTTTACCCTCCACTGATCTCCTTCTAATGGTGGACTTTTCATTTCGGTCATCTCAGAAAGTGCTTTCCAAGGATAAGCAACTTCAACCGTCCAGTATTCGTCTTCATCACTAGGATCATTTATAGTTCCTTTAATGTTAACGGCTGTTTTTAATCCAGCAATATCCCATCCGTTTAGTGCAACATTTTCACCATCGCGATATGGTTTTACAATTAGCAAATCCCATGGAGTATTAAAAGCATTAATTTCAAATTCATAATATTTATGAGTATCACCGTCCGGATCAATAAATATTTCAAAATCATTATCATAGAATATTACTGCATCTCTTTCAGTCAAATTTGCCCAAATATGTGGTTCATCAAGTTTGGCAGCAAAATAAAAATATTGATCATCCCAAAGCATTTTAACTTTTGTATTATAATATGGCTTGGGTTTTAAATCTCCTTCAATATCTATAAAACTATTTGTCCACTTAGCTTTTTCCCAAGAATTTTCATCAAACTTTCCATCAATAACAATTTTCGCATTCGTTTTATAACAAATATAATTCTCTGGGTTATATGATATTTTTGTTTGAGCAAATTCTTTCTTTTCTTGACAAAAAATATTCACAATGAAAATGAAATAAATTAATAAGTATTTCTTCATAATTTTTTACCTAAAATTCATTAAACAAAATATGATTGTAATTTCAACTTGTTACTCAATTGTAATTTCATCAATAAACAAAAATGCATTTCCGCCAACACCTTTATGAAAAGACGGACATTGACCAATATTATCAGCTATGAAATGAATATAGCGAGCTTTAGTTTTATTAAAATCTTTTGAGTAAGATTTAATTTCTGTTTGAGAATTATCTTTGATTTCATTGCTGCAAATTATATTTGGGTTAGTAAAATTTTTACCATCATCGGAAAATGCGACTGTAACACTCTGAGGAATAAAAATCCATGATCCTTGATTTTCTAAAAAGTTTGCGGATATTTTATTAATCTCAATTACCTTACCAAAATCTATAATTATATCACAATCATTTACTTCATAACCTTGCCAATAAGGACTTCTTAAATCTGTAGAGGCGAATTTCCCATCAATTAATGCTTCTTTTCCACCACCAGTATAATTATTGTGGAATTTATTATTTTCTAAAATTGTTGGATAAATTGTTCCATCAATATTTAAAAATGGATTTTCTTCATCACGAACAATAGCTTTAGAAAAAGTTTTCTCAATAATATCAGATGGTAGAAGTTCTTTACCAAAAACTTTTGCTTTCAATGTAAATGATTTCTCCATAGAAAATGAACCAATATATTTTTCAGAATCTTCATTTGGTTCAGTTCCATCAAGTGTATATCTGATTTCGGTATTATCATTAAAATTTTCTAGTTCAACTTTAATTGCATTTGCAAATAATGATTTATGAGGAAGCACAATTGGCATAAAATATTTTTCATATTTGATTGATGAGAATTCTTTGCTTATCGAAGATGTTGGTCTTGAAGATATTTCATTTCCAAAATTTTTATTTGGTTGGGAATTCATTTGAAATTCTAATGCAGCTCCATTTCTCAAATCATTATGTGTAAAAAATAATTTATTGTAATCATTTCCATTAAGCTTAGCAGATTGAATAAATTTGTTCTTCGCAGAATTATTATTTGCAATTATTGTAAAATCTTTTCCATTTTCTTGGTGAATAGTAACTTTATCAAAAAGTGGACTTCCTAAAACATATTGATTACTTCCCGGCAAAACCGGATAAAACCCAATAGCACTTAGTGAATACCAAGCTGACATTTGTCCGCAATCTTCATTTCCGCATAAACCATTTCTTCCGGAATGGAAAAAACCATCCATAATTTTTCTGGTAATATTTTGGGTTTCCCAAGGATATCCGCAGTAATTATACAAATATGCAATATGGTGGCTGGGTTCATTACCTTGCGCATATTGACCAATCAAACCGGTAACATCAGAAGGCATTTGATATTTTTCGTAATCAACTGGGATACTAAAAAGTGAATCGAGTTTTTCCTTAAATAATTTTTCACCGCCAATTAAATTTATAAGTCCATTAATGTCTTGAGGAACAAACCAAGAATATTGCCAAGAATTCCCTTCTGTAAATTCTCCAGAACCTAAATAAGATGGAGCAATTGGATCAAAATTTTTACTCCATTCCCCGCTATTATATCGTCCTCTCATAAATTTAGTTTTATGATCAAACATATTTTCATAATTTCTTGCTCGTGATATATAATATTTATAATCTTCATCTTTACCTAATTCTTTTGCCATAATTGCAATGCACCAATCATCATAAGCATATTCTAAAGTACTTGAAACTGCATCATGAGCTTTATCTATTGGAATAAAACCCATGTTTTTATAATATTCCAAACCTCGCTCATCATTCATTGCACTATTAACCATTGCCTTATAAGCTTTTTCAATATCAAAATTTCTAATTCCTTTCATGTATGCATCAACAATTACGGGAATTGAATGATACCCAATCATAGTGTTAGTTTCATTGGAAGCTAATTCCCAAACGGGTAACAGTCCGCTTTCTTCATATTTTGTAACTAACGATTTGATTAAATCAGTAGTTAATTTTTCATCAAGAATAGTTATTAATGGATGAAGTGCTCTAAATGTATCCCACAAAGAAAAAATTGTGTACATTTCAAAATCTTTAGCAATTTTAATTTTTCCATCCATCCCGATATATTTTTTATCAATATCGCTAAAAATATTTGGTGCTAAAAAAGCATGGTACAATGATGTATAATAAGTAATTTTCTGTTTTTCTGTTCCGCCTTCAACTTCAATTCTGCTTATCCAATTGTTCCATATTTTCGTTGCATTATTTTTAACTTTTTCAAAATTCCAATCTGGAATTTCAGTTAACAAATTTTTCTTTGCTCCCTCAATACTTACATGAGAAATTCCAATTCTTACCAATAATTCATTATCAGAATTAAAATTAAACTTTAATGCAGCCTTTACATATTGCCCTTTTGCTGATTTATCATTTAATTCTTTCCCATCTAATTGAATCATGTTTTCAGAAATATTTTGAGAAAATTCCGCATAAAAATAAATTGTATGTTTTTTTGCCCAACCGCTTGAAGTTCGATAACCTTCAATTTTATTTTCATCTAAAATTTTTATATAAGTTTCAATCGCTGCATCTTGAATTCCATGAACTAAATCAATAATCAAATTACCTTTGTTTTCTGAAAATTTATATTTATGAATTCCAGATCTTTTAGATGTAGTTAATTCTACACCTACTTTATAATCTTCAAGAAAAACCGAATAATAACCGGGAGAAGATTTTTCTGTTGATTGATTAAATCTTGATCTATAACCTTCATTCGGATTTTCTTTACTTCCGGCACTAAACTTAACATCGCCGGTAAATGGCATAAAAAGAATATCTCCATAATCTCCAACACCGGTACCGCTTAAATGAGTATGACTAAATCCCATAATTGAATTATCTGTAGCATGATAACCGGAACACCAATCCCAACCTTCGGTTCCGGTATCGGGACTTAACTGCATCATTCCAAATGGTAAACTTGCACCCGGATATGTATGCCCGTGTTCTGCAGTACCAATAAAAGTATTTACATATTTTGTATAATCAGTTTGAGCATAAATTAAAGTTGAAAAGAAAAAAGCAAAATATATTTTAATAAATATATGTTTAATTTAAATCACAAATTCATTTGTAGAAATATTTTTTAATAAACTCTAAATCAATAATTAAGTTTTAGTAAGTGAG
>JBGSKB010000425.1:0-12913 GCA_041741395.1 Melioribacteraceae bacterium | reverse complement strand
ATCTTAAATTTGTTAAATAAGATAAAGATAAAAGTCCTTTGAACTTTTTGTTGAATGGATCAGATAATAAATTTCCGTCAAATGTTGTTTTAGAATCTGAATATCTTACAGCTCCGATGAAATCTAAATTTTTAAATATTTCATAATTCAGTTCAACTTGATAATTATTTGCAAATGACTTTCCCTCCAAATTATAAAAATTTACTTCACGGGAATTTTGATCAATATCAACAACAACTTTATTGATAAAATCTGTTCTATAAAATTCTGCGTTGATTGATAATTCCCGATCAAATAAATGAAAATATTGAGTAAGATTAATTCCATAATTTAAAGCATTTTCCATCTTTAAATTATCAGCAATTATAAATTCTCTTGATGAAGATAATAAAGAAATATTTTCTGAAATTATATTTGATGTTCTATAACCTTTACCGATTGTAAAACGTAATGTGGTATTGGCTAAAGGCAAATATCTTATGTGAAATCTTGGAGTAAAAAACAGTCCAAATTTATTGTGGTTGTCCGCACGAATTCCGCCAATAAAAGATAATTTTTCTTCCGGCTGAAATGTATATTGAAAAAAAGCGCCGGGAATAAATTCTTTTTTGCTGAAATTATTTTTTATAAAAAGTTCATTAATATTATCATAAACCAAACTTATTCCGGTATTGATTTTGTTTTTCTGATTTAAAATATTCGATTCAAAAATTAAATTTGAATAATAACTAACTTCATCCGAATTATAAATTCTGTTTCCGAAACTTGAATTTTGTTTATGAGTTGTTAGCATATTTATAAATCCTATACTTGAGTTGGATTCATTGGAAAACATATAACCAATTTTAGACCAAATTTGAAATCGGTCAGTTTTAATAATGTTTCTATATTTTTCTAAATTATTTTCAGAACCAAAACCAATTTGTCCGCCATACCTTTCTTCGCCAATGAAATTAAGGGTTACAGCAATATGCCAGTTTTTAAAATCCTCATAATTCCATCTATTTAGAATATTTATTTGTCTAACATTTGGGTGATCTAAAAAACTATCATTATTGTGATCGACAGTTTTGCCAAAATATTCTCCGTGCAAAAAAAGTGTTGTTGAAATATTCTCGTCAATTTTTATTGTTGAAATTGCATTCACATCATTTTTAAGTTTATCAGTAGAAAATAAATCTGCATAAAATGAATTGGGCTCAATTGATTTTTTGTATTCAATATTAATTTGTCCGGTTGTTGATTCAAATCCATTGATAACAGAAGCAGTTCCTTTAGAAATTTGAATTGATTCCATCCAAGGACCGGGAACAAAATAAATACCGTAAGCTGAAGCAAGTCCTCTTAAATTTGGAATATTTTCAGTCATAATTTGACTGTACTTTCCATCAAGTCCCAAAAGTTTAATTTGCTTAGCTCCGGAAACTGCATCAGTGTAAGAAACATCAACGGAAGCATTTGTTTCAAAACTTTCCGATAAATTACAACATGCAGCTTTTTTTAATTCTTTGTTAAAAAGTGTTTGAGTTAAAATCGGATTCAAATCATCAAACTCGGTTCCTTTAGTTTTTACAGTTACAGAAATTTCCTGGAGTTCAAGATTTTCGGTAAGAATAATTTCAATAAAAGTTTCAGATTTTTTTATCGTTAAAGTGTCGGGTTTATAGGTTACATAGCTAATTATTAAATTTGTCGAATCTGCTGATGTTTTAATTATTTCAAATTCGCCATTGGAATTTGTTGTTGTACCAATTGAAGTATTTTCCCAAAA
This sequence comes from Melioribacteraceae bacterium, assembly GCA_041741395.1. Lineage (GTDB taxonomy): Bacteria > Bacteroidota > Ignavibacteria > Ignavibacteriales > Melioribacteraceae. The sequence goes on along the minus strand of JBGSKB010000425.1, from coordinate 11,142 downwards.
AATATTTACGCCCGGTAATGGAGAAACTTTTCCATCAATATTTTCATAAACAATTCCTTTCAGCTTTTGCGGAAATATTGTTGAAACACAAAAGAGAAAAATGACTAAAATGAATTTCATTTTAATCCTCCTTAAAAATTAAATGAATTTTAAAAGCTAGATTTTTTTAAGATTTAAAAAGATCCGGAATTTTTTCTTTATGAAGTGAAATTACGAGTGAACGTCCCCAAATATTGGGTAATTCTTTTGTTAGATTTGATGAAAAATAATTTTGATTTTCAGAATTGATTTCTTCAATTAGAATATTGCAAATAATTTCAAAATGCTGATGATACTTTTCAATTACAAAATTAATTTGATTTATATCTAATTTAACATATCGATTTATAGAATAACAATGTCCGCTGCAATTTTTATTATCTATAATTATTTGTGCATTATAATCTGAATTTTCTGAACAGCAATTATCTTCATCTAAGTTTTCTGAGCAACAGCTTTCTTCATTAAATACATTTAGAATCAATTTTGCATTTTCATAACAGCAATCTTCATGCAAAATAAAACCAATGTTAGAAATGAACATGGAAATTATGAGGAAAATAGAAATAATATTTTTTGAATGGTTCATATAATTGAAATAATACTAATAGTTTAAATAAATCATATTTTGGAAGAAAATTCAAGCTAAATAATTGTAAGAATTTAGAAATCTTGTAATTTTAAAATTTTGTAATCTTGTAAATTATTTTGTACCGATTATTCTCTTGAATAAATTTTTATATTAACCTATTTTAGCACAAGTTATTCGTTTGTCTATCAGACAAAGTATTCTTTTTTGAGAGTACAATTTTGGTTATATTTCACCCTAACTTTTTACAAAGACTATAAATTTTTATGATATATAAATCAATTCTTTTTATTTTGATGGTAATTGTTATAGTTACCGGAATATCATTTCCAATTGTGCTAAAACCATCTGTTTGGTATGAAATTCCAAATATTCCCGGTTTGGAAGAAAAAGCAAAAATTATTTTTTTTCATGTTCCAACAGCTTGGCTTTCCGTAATTGCGTTTCTTATGGCAATGATTTACGGAATTAAATATTTACGAAATCAGAACTTAGATGATGATGCCAAATCAAATGCCGCATTGCAATTAGGAATGATTTTTACAATTCTTGCAACCGTAACCGGATCAATTTGGGCAAAATTTACTTGGGGAGCTTTCTGGCATTGGGATCCGCGCGAAACAAGTATTTTTATTTTACTTCTAATTTACGGTTCATTATTTGCATTAAGATCCGCAGTAGAAAATGAAGATAAACGTGCAAAACTTTCCGCAGTTTATTCAATAATTGCTTTTTTAACTGTACCATTTTTTATTTTCATAATGCCAAGAATTATGTCCGGTTTGCATCCTGGTTCAGCAAACGATGATAATGCAGGTCCGGTTGTAGACTTTAAAATGAACGGAACAATGCAGATTATTTTTTATACTTCACTAATTGCTTTTACAATGTTTTATTATTGGATGTGGAAAATTGGCTACAAATCAATCATCATAAAAGATAGATTATTAAAAAAAATTATTTAAGGATTTGAAATTGGAAAATTTGTTAAACTTTCTAGAAAACAATTCTATTTATATAGTTTTATTTATTGTTCTAACAATTTGGGTTGGAATTTTTACATACATGAACTCGTTAGATAAAAGATTAAAGGAAATTGAAATTGACTTAAAGGAATCAAGAAATGAAAAATAAATATATGTTCGGTGGTGCAATTATTGTAATATTTTTAGTAATAATGTCATACCTATTTACAGAAACTAATATTTCTTATGAAGAGAATTTTAGTGAAATTATAAATTCTTCTAAAACTATGAAAGCAACCGGAAGCTGGGTTAAAGAAAAAAATTACTTCGTAGATAAATCCAAAAAAGAGTTTTCTTTTTATATGAAAGATTTTCTTGGCAACGAAATGAAAGTAATTTATAACGGAACAATTCCAAATAATTTTGAATCTGCAACCTCTGTAGTTGTTACCGGAAAATACAAAAACGGTTATTTTCATGCAGATGATATTTTGACCAAATGTCCATCCAAATATGAAGAACAATTTGATCAATCCAAAAAATCTTAATTAGAAAGGCTAAAACTTATGTTAGGAAACATTGTAATAACAATCGGTTTTTTAGCCGGATTGTTTGCATTTTTTATGTATTATCTTACCTACAAAGGGTATTCAAATACATTAGGTAAAGCGAGAATTGGATTTCACGTTGCTGCGATGATGACAATTTTAGCTAGTTTAATTTTAGTTCACGCAGTTTTAACTCATCAATATCAATATAAATATGTTTTTAATTACAGCAGTAGTGGTTTATCAACCGGATTACTACTTTCTACATTTTGGGGCGGACAAGAAGGAAGCTTTTTACTTTGGACATTTTTTACAGCAATAATCGGAATTATACTGCTTGAATACACTTCAAAAAGAGGCGACTTAGAACCAAGAGTAATGATGATTTTTACGCTTAGTTTTACATTCCTATTGGTTTTAGTAAATCCACTTTTGAAAAGCCCTTTTAATTATTTATGGATGGAACCAAACTTTATTGAACTAAAACATATTAATAGTCAATTTCTCTCAATGCCGTTTATGCAAAATTTTATGTTTGAAGATTCTGCCGGTGGAAAAAGTTTTGTTAGAATGGATCAGCAACTTTATGCTCAACTTATGGCTTCGGGAATCTCTTTCAAACAATTTATTATTGATGGAAAAGGTTTAAATCCGCTATTACAAAATTTCTGGATGCAGATTCATCCACCAATTTTATTTGTCGGATTTGCAATGTCCGCAGTTCCATTTGCTTTTGCAAATGCAGCACTTATTAAAAATGATTATAAAGATTGGGTTAAACAAGCATTCCCTTGGATGTTAATTGGAACTATGGTTTTAGGTTTAGCAATTATGCTTGGCGGTTATTGGGCTTATGGAATTTTAGGCTGGGGTGGATATTGGGGTTGGGATCCGGTTGAAAATTCAAGTTTAATTCCTTGGTTGGTTGGAGTTGCATCAATTCATACATTGCTAATTCAGAAAAAAACTCAATCTTCTGGCGGTGCTGGTAGGTTTGTGAAAACAAATATTATTCTTGCAATGATGACCTACATATTAGTTCTATACAGTACTTTTTTAACAAGAAGCGGAATTTTGGGTGATGCTTCAGTTCATTCTTTTGCAGAACCCGGAATGTTGGTTTATTTACTTCTTGTAATTTTTATGGCGACATTTTTACTTATTGGAATTGGTGGATTTATTTACAGATGGAAAGCACTAAACTCACAATTTGAAAATGAAGAAAGTATTTTATCACGGGAACTTGCTTTATTTACTGGAGCGGTTGCGCTTTTAGCTTCAGCTATAATTGTTTTTGCGGGAACTTCTGCACCAATATTCGGCAAGACAGTTGAAATAAGATTTTACGATGAATTAAATCTACCAATTGCAATTATCATAGGTTTACTAAATGGGTTAAGCTTAGTTCTAAAATGGAAAACAAATAAATCACAAGAACTTTGGAAAAAAATAATTTCTCCTATTGTTATTTCCCTAATTCTAACAACAGCTGTTGTGTTTATTGGAAATGTTTACAACTTTATGCTCATTCTTTTATCATATTCATCAATTTTTTCAATTGTTGTAAATTTTGAAATTGCATATAGAATTGCTAGAAAGAAAGCTTTATCTCTTGGTGCATATATTGCACATATTGGAATTGCATTATTTTTATTAGGTGTTGTTGCAACCGGCGGTTTTTCTCAAGAAGATTCAATTGATTTGGAAAAGGGGAAAACATCTTCAATTTTTGGTTATGATGTAACATTTTTAGGTTTTAATAGAATTGAAAATTCTGAAAAATATGCTTTCAACTTAAAAATTGAAAAAGGCAGCTCATCAAAAACTATTTCTCCGGTTATGTATGTTTCATCAATAAATAATAGCTTAATGAGAGAACCGGATATTTGGACTATGATTACAAGAGATTTTTATGTAACTCCGCTTAGTTACACTGATGGAGCCAGTGAAAATTCTTCAAACGGCGGAACGAGTGTAACTCTTAAAAAGGGTGATTATTACGATTTTAAAGGAAATAAAATAACATTTGAAAGTTTTAATTTTCCGGCTGATGCAATGTCAGCAATGATGGGCGGAGGAAATTTTACAATTGGTGCATATTTATTAGTTGAAGCTAATGGTAAGAAATATAATGTTGAACCCAAAATGAACAGTACTGGCGGAAATAAAGAATATGTTTCCGTTGAAATAAAAGATGTTGATTTACGAATTGAAATGACAAATCTTGATGCAAGTGGTTCGGTTGGATTAACTATTAGTAGTTTATCAAATAAAGTTGAAGAAATTCAACAAGTGCCAAAAGAAGTTCTTTCAATTGAAGCAAGTATTAAACCGTTTATAAATTTAGTTTGGACCGGTGTTCTTTTAATGGTTGCCGGATTTATAATTTCTGCGGTGAAAAGAACTAAAGAAGTTTAATTATTCTTAAATTTTTATTTTTTTCAAAAAGCGAATAATTTTATTCGCTTTTTTTATTTATCCACCTACGTTATTGAATTTTGTTTATCAATATTATTCCCGATTATAAATTTAGTACAGGTAATAAATGGATAAATTTTATTTAATTAAAATATTTATTGATTTTGTAAAAGAATAAGAAATCAATTAGAATTTTAAAAATATTTTCAATAAAAAGAATTATTCGATTTTAAAATTTTTTGTTAATATAATTTTATAATATTTTAGTAATTAAATTATTTCATTTAAAATGACTTCAAAATATTTATCTAAATTATTCAATACTTCACAAAAAGGTGATGCAAGAGAAGAATCTTAATATGAACATCTTGCTGATTTTTTAAGAGAATTCTCTCAATCAAAAAGAAAAAAAATTGACATAACCATTTTGCCAAAGAAAACCGAAGCCGGAAATCCGGATTTTAGAATTTGGGATGGCAGACAAAAAATAACTGGCTATATTGAGGCAAAGGACTTAGGTTTTGATCTTGATAGAATTGAAGAAACTGATCAGTTAAAAAGATATTTGAATACTTTTCCTAATGTTATTCTAACCAATTTTACAGAATTTCGGTTATATAGGGATGGAAATAATATTGCTACTATTTCAATTACATGTCCATTTGTTATAAAAAAACTTTCTACAGTTCCGCCAATTGAACATGAAGATAAACTTTTCGAACTAATTAGAAAGATTCTTAGATTTTTTACTTCCTAAAACATATACAGCAAAAACCTTAGCTACTGAATTAGCAAAAAGAACACGATTTCTTAAAGATGAAATTGTAAGTGAGGAATTAAAACTCGGCACAAGATCCATTCACGGTTTTTATGATGCTTTTAAGGAGTTTTTAATTGCCGGAATTAATGAATATGAATTTGCCGATCTGTATTCTCAAACAATTACTTATGGTTTATTTGCAGCTCGTCTTCGTGCTGAAAAAGATTTTAACAGAAAACTTGCTTATTCGTATATTCCAAAATCTATCGGAATTTTAAGAGATGTTTTCAAATTTATCTCTTTAGAAGATTTGCCTCAACAGATGGAAGTAATAATTGATGATATTGCTGAAGTTCTTTCCGTTATTGATGCTAAAAAGATTCTTGATCAATATTATCAAGAAGGTAAGGGTAGTGATCCTATTTTACATTTTTATGAAACTTTTCTTTCTGTTTATGATCCGGCAACAAGAGAAAAAAGAGGTGTTTATTATACTCCGGAACCGGTAGTCTCTTTTATTGTTCGTTCACTTCATCAAATTTTAAAAGATAAATTTAATATATCTGAAGGACTTGCTTCAGATAATGTTACTTTGCTCGATCCCGCTGGAGGAACTCTCGGTTTTCTTGCAAAAGCAATTGAAATAGCAGTTGAAGAATTTGAAAACAAATATGGTAAAGGTGCTGTTAGAATTTTTCTTAAAGATCAAATTTTACAGAATTTTTATTCTTTTGAATTAATGATGGCTCCTTATGCAATTGGACACATGAAAATGTCTTTTCTATTGGAAGAACTTGGCTACAGAATGGAAGATGATGAACGCGTAAAATATTATTTAACTAATACTCTTGAAATGAAAGAGTTGGAAGAAAGTAAATTTCCGGGAATGTCTTCGCTTTCGCACGAAAGTCATGAAGCCGGAAAAGTTAAAAAAGATTTTCCGATTCTTGTTGTTTTAGGTAATCCGCCGTATTCGGGGCATTCATCTAATACCAGTGAATGGATTTCTGAAACAATCAAAGAATACTATCAAGTCGATGGAAAACCTTTAGGTGAAAAAAATCCCAAATGGCTGCAAGATGATTATGTAAAGTTTATTCGTTTTTCTCAATGGAAAATTGATAAAGCCGGTGAAGGTGTTTTGGGTTTTATTACAAATCACAGTTATTTGGATAATCCAACTTTTAGAGGAATGCGACAATCCTTAATGAAAAGTTTTGATGAAATTTATATTCTTGATTTGCATGGAAATAGTTTAAAGAAAGAAAAAGCTCCCGATGGAAGCAAAGATGAAAATGTTTTTGATATTCAGCAAGGTGTTGCAATAGCATTTTTTATTAAATATAAAGAGAAAAGAAAGAAACAAATTTATCATCAAGAAATATTTGGATTGAGAGAAGAAAAATATAATTGGCTTAACAAACACAATATTAAAAATGCAAAATGGAAAAAAATTTATCCGCATCCGGAATTTTATCTTTTTATACCGACTGATAGTAAATTAGCTAATCATTATTATTCCTTTTTTTAGATTACAGAAATTTTTCCGGTTAACAGTGTTGGTATTGTAACGGCAAGAGACAATTTTGTAATTGATTTTGATCGAAAAAAACTTGAAAGAAGAATAGATGATTTTAGAAATTCTAAAATTGATGATGAAATTCTTAAGCAAACTTACAGTTTATCTGAAAACAGAACATGGAAAATAAAGGAGCAACGAGAAATCCTCAGAAAAGATTATGATTGGAAAGATTCTATTACAAAAATTCTGTATCGTCCGTTTGATGAAAGATGGATTTTATATCATGATGAAATGATTGAACGTTCCAGAAAAGAAATATTGAAACATCTTTTACACGATAACCTTGCACTATGTATTGGAAGACAAAGCAGTGTAATAGGTTCAGATAAATATGATATAGTTTTTATAACTGAGAACTTAGTTGATTTGAATTTATTTCGAAGAGGAGGTGAAGTAGTTTTTCCATTATATCTTTATCCGGAAAAAAGAGAAAAAAAGAAAGGCTCACTTATTCAAATGTTGATGTTTGAACATGAAGTAAAATATGAAACAAAATTACCAAATATTAATTCTGAATTGTTAGATGAACTAAAAAAGAATTTCAAAAAACAAATTACACCGGAAGAAATATTTTATTACATATATTCAGTTCTTCACAGCAATATTTACCGTAAAAAGTATGAAGAATTTTTAAAGATAGATTTTCCAAGAATTCCATTCACAAAAGATTATAAACTTTTTATCCAACTTGGAAAACATGGTAAACAACTTGCAGATTTACATTTGTTAAAATCAAAAGATTTAGATAAAACTACTATAAAATTTCCTAAAGATGGAAACAATAAAATTGAAAAACTTAAATATGAAAACAAGAAAGTTTGGATAAATAAAGATCAATATTTTGATGGAATTACAGAAGAAGTTTATAAATACCAAATTGGCGGTTATCAAGTTTGTGAAAAATGGTTAAAAGACAGAAAAGAAAGAAATCTTACATTAGATGAAATTAAAACATACCGCAAAATAGTTTTTGCATTTGCCAAAACTATTGAATTACAAAAAGAAATTGATAATTTATATCCGGAAATTGAGAAAAAAATAAATCTTTAAAAATAAAAACCCGACTATATTGAGCCGGGTTTTTTATCATTCACGAACAGTAGAGGCAAATTAAATTACTTGAGTAATACCATTTTCTTTGTTGAAACAAAATTATTTGTTTCTATTCTGTAGAAATAAATACCAGCGGCATTATTTACAGCATTCCAATCAACATTATAATTTCCTGCATTCATTTGTTTATTAACAAGAACTGCAATTTCTCTACCAATAGCATCAAATATGGTAATTTTAACATTTGATACTTCTGGAATTGAGAAGTTAATTTTTGTTGTAGGGTTAAATGGATTTGGATAATTTTGTGATAATTTATAATCAGTTGGTAAATCGCTATTTTCGTAACGAATTCCAGTTACTCCACCCATTTCATCAATTGCTGCTTTTAACATTCCTACAGTAAATTGTGGATTATGAACGCCAAGGCTTCTGTCTTCTTCAACAAAGAAATAAGCATAACCGGCTCTCATAATTCTTGGTGTTAAACTATCATCTGCAGCAGTTGTAAAATCAGCAGTTGATTGAATTAAAACACCGCCATCTGCATTTTTAGGTAAATATGCAGCCAATGTTTCCATTAAACCATGAACTTCTTCTTGAAGACCTTCTGCAGTTCCGTCACCATCTAAATCACCACTTCCATTTATGTAGAATTTCTTTTCTTTAAAAGTTTCGCCAACATTTCCATGGCAAGGTTCGCAAGCTTCAACATTATCTTCACCTTCTTCATTATTCATGTTGAAAGTATGACCACCAAATTTTAATAAATTACCTTCAGAATCAAATGCAGTTTCGCCAGCCATATGGCAATCAACGCAAGCATTTCCGCCAGCAATAGCGTGTGGTGAACTTGGTAATTCAATACCCCAATCCGGAGCATTTTTCCCTAAAAGCATATCAGCTTGTGGGCCATGGTGAGCACCAAAATGTGCACTTCCATTTTTCACATCACTTGCATAGGTTGCAGCCAAACGACGGCTTCTGTGACAATCCATACATTGAGCGCCTGTACCATATTTTTCAAATGAAATTTCAGTTCCATCTCCAAGCACGGTTTCTTGTGCTCTTAATTGGAATGGATTTTCAGCACTGTGCGGATCATGGCAAGTAACGCAAGTAAAATTTGTTGCAGTAGGTCGTACAGCAGTTTTTGCCGGTAATCCTAAAGCATCACCAGGTCTTCCTTCTTTAATCCATTGAACATATCCAGCACCGCTATGGCATGGTGAGCATCCGTCTCTATCTGCATCAGTAATAAATGCGCCAACTGTATGTCCGCCGTGAAAACCACGACCATCATATTCGGTTGCATCTAAACCAGCTTCTGTAAATGATGCTGGAATTGCATGATGTGTACCAGCATCATGGCAATATGCACAAGTTGCACTTGTTGCTTCAGAAACCATTTTGCTATCTGAAACAACACCATTATGGGCACTACCAGGACCATGACAAGCTTCGCATTGAACATTTGCTCTTTGCATTGCTGCTGGATAAGCAGCAACTAAAGCATCATAATTTCCTTCTGCTAATGAAGCTGGGAATACAAATTCAAAATCATCAAACCCATCATTTGAAGCAGCAGCATCATATCCAGTTGTATGACATCCCATACATCTGTTTGCAAAATGGCCGGCTGGATCATCTGTATAAGGTTGAACTGTGTTTGCGTGTCCTGTGCCTTCCCAACCTGTTTGTTCTGCTGAATGACAAGTACCGCACTTTAAACCAACAGTTGGCGTTCCAATATATTTTGCAGCATTTAAAGTAATTTCACTTGTTAATCCGCCATCAGTAAATTCAACAACGTAAGTTCCTTCTAAATCAAGAACTAAAGAAATTGCTTTTTTAGTATCACTTAAATCCTGATTTCCAACTATTGCAACTGTTGAACCATTTGGCTTTGTTTTAATATTCCATACTGGACTCGAAAAAGTTGTATCAACAGCTTCACCTGCTAAATATACTGTTGTTCCAACTCCAACATTTGATAAACCATTATATTTTATTACAAAAATATCGGTAGTATCTAGTGCAACACCTCTATCAGAAATACCGTAAGGTTTAACCTCAAGTGTTTGACTGTTTATCATTCCGAAAGAAAGGAAGAAAAGCAGCATTGTTATTGTTATTTTTTTGAGCATTCGGCTCCTCCTATTTGTTGATTAATAAAGTAAACTTTGATTTTGTGTTCTAACTGAGTTAATAAATTCTCTTAAATTGATTGTGTCAATTGGCTTAATTAAGTAAAATTTTACACCTATATTATTTATTGCTCTTCCCAATTCTATACTCAAATCTGAAGTAATAAAAATGATTGAGAGATTTGGATTAACCTTTTTAATTGTTTCGAGCAATCTAATTGAATTAGGGGCAATAAAATCATCATCTAAAATTACTAAAGTGGAGTTTTTACTTAAAACTTCCGAAACAATATCTAATGGATCGTTTGAATTTTTATAGATATTATAATCGCAGCCAAGTTCTTTAGGAAAATTCTCTAAAGAATTATAAATTTCACTATCATCAGAAATTATTAACATTTTTCCCATAATAATTTATTATATGCAATACCTATGCCATTTATAATTGTTTTTATTTTTAAATACTGATTTATCAAGAAAATATAAATGCTTGTTTTTACTTTGTTTTAGGCACTTTTTTAAAGCTAAATATTATTAAATTACCATCATTATTTAGTAATCGTAAAGTAATTAATTTTTAGTGTGACAAGTAAGTCTCAGTGTGGCAATTCTGTCGCAACAGTTTAATAGAGGGAAAATGTTTAGATCAATTAAAAGTAAGTTTATTGCACTTTCTATTATAATAATTATTTTAAGTATTGGTATTCCAGTAGGATTTTTATTAAATCAGTTCAATAAAAATTTTCACGATAGATCAGTAATTATGGTTGGTGCAGCAATTGATTTAATGATTTTTGGTCTTAATAATTCAATGATGAAAGGTGATGAAAAAAATGTTCAAAGTATTGTTGAGCAAATTGGTAAAAATAAATCTGTTGAACACATAAGAATTCTTAATAATGAAGGAATTATTAAATACGCAATTCATTATGATGAAATTGGAAAACATATTGATATTGTGGAACCGGGACATTTAAAATCAAAACTTGAGAAAATAACTGAACGAAAAATTTCACTAAATGAAAATACGAATACATATAC
>JBGSKB010000424.1:0-2921 GCA_041741395.1 Melioribacteraceae bacterium | reverse complement strand
GATAAATAATAAAATCTGGAGCGCAATGTCTGAAGCATTTGAGAACTCAAAAGGTAAATTAGCTGAAAGATTATTGGTTACTTTAGAAGCAGCTCAGAAAGCCGGCGGTGATATTCGAGGAAAACAATCTGCCTCAATTTTAGTAGTTTTAGCTGAATCAACTGGAAATATCTGGCAAGATAGAATTGTTGATATTAGAGTCGATGATCATCCCGAACCAATTGAAGAAGTTAAAAGAATTTTAAAAGTTCACAGAGCTTATGAGCATATGAATAATGGCGATTTAGCAATTGAACACAATAATATGGATTTAGCAATGAAAGAATATTCTACTGCGGAATCTATGTTCCCAGAAAATGAAGAAATGAAATACTGGCATGCAGTTACACTTGCAAGCACCGGAAAAGTAGATGAATCTTTACCACTTTTTAGAGAAGTTTTTTTTAAAAATAAAAATTGGGTGGAATTAACACCAAGACTAATTAAATCAAAACTTTTAACTGTGAATGAAGAACAACTAATTAAAATACTAAATCAAGCAGATAAAAAATAGTTGATAATCATAAATTTTATTTTTACGTTTGAGTTAGATGAGGAACCTAATAACTTAAAAAAAGGGTTTATCTTAAAACCGAAAAAAAACTTAAGTGGGAGAATCATCTAAGAAGTTACTTCACTTCTTTTATAAAATGTAACTCACATTTTGTGAGGGGAGGTTGGAAGCCTTCATATAAATCAAAATGATTTTTATGAGGGCTTTTTTATTTCTTAATTTGAATTCATTCAACTTAATATCGATTCCAAAATCATTTTATTGGAAAAATAAAGCTATATTTATATTCATGAAAAATGAAATAAATCTGCAAACTTTTATCGCAAAAACCCCTTTTGGTTTGGAAGAAATCCTCGAAAAAGAACTGAAACAAATTGGCGCTATTGATGTTATTAAATTAATTAGAGCTGTAGAATTTAAAGGTGATTTGAAAATTCTTTATAAGGCTAATTTATCTTTAAGAACTTCATTCAGAATTTTAACGCCTATTTATGAATTCAAAGCCTACAATGCTGATCAATTATATAACAAAACAAAAGAGTTTAATTGGGCAAAATTAATTTCTTCTAATGATACCATTGCAATTGATGGAGTTGTAAGTTCCGAATTTTTCAAACATTCAAAATATGCAGCTCTTAAAGTTAAAGATGCTATTGTTGATCAAATTAGAGATGTAATGGGAAACCGACCAAATGTTGAATTAAAAAATCCTACATTTAGATTTAATCTTCACATCGAAAATAATAATTGTTCAATTTTATTGGATAGTTCCGGTGAATCTTTACACAAAAGAGGTTATAGAAAAAGTGCCGGAGAAGCTCCTTTAAATGAAGTTTTAGCCGCCGGAATGATTCAACTTTCCGAATGGAATCTCAATTCAAATTTTGTTGATCCAATGTGCGGTAGCGGAACTTTGTTAATTGAAGCCGCAATGCTTGCTAAAAATATTGCTCCAAACATTAATAGAAAACATTTTGGATTTATGGATTGGAAAGATTTTGATAAAAACTTATTTGAAAAAGTAAAATATGAGTTAATTCAAAATCAAAAAAAATTTGATTATAAAATTATTGGAAATGATATAAATAAAAATGCCGTAGAAAACGCAATAGAAAATGCTAAAAATGTAAATCTCATAGATTCAATTCAGTTTGAAATTGGTGATTTTAGAAATCTTGATTTAAAAATGGATAAAGGAATTATTATAACAAATCCGCCTTATGATGAAAGAATTAAAATTGATGATATCAAAAAATTCTACAAAGAATTTGGCGATATTTTAAAACAAAAATTTACCGGTTTTGATGTTTGGATTTTAAGCGCAAATTCCGAAGCATTAAAAAGTGTCGGCTTACGCACTTCAAAAAGATTGCATTTATACAACGGCGCTTTGGAAAGTAGATTTTATAATTACAAACTTTATGAAGGAAGTTTGAAGAAAAAATATTTGGATAATAATTAGCAAAATACTTCTTACATGGAAAACAGTTCATTCGGGAAAGACAATCTTATATTGAAATATTTTCAAATATTATTGCAAATACTATCCGGAGTATTTCTATAATAAATATATGTTGGAAAATCGACTTTTCTAAAATTAAATTTTGTAACTGCTCTTTCGTAAAAATCAGAATCTTCGGAATATTTTATATCATTAAATCCATTCATTGCAATGAACATTTCCCTTTTACCAAATAAAGTTCCGCCAACAACACAATCATCTAAATGTATTTCTTTGTTAAAATCATTTTTATCTTTCACAAAAGGATTTCCAATAATTTCCAAACCGCCAAACAAGCAATCAATATTATTATTTTTTTCAATTTCTAAAAATCTCAATTCTAAATGATTTGATTTATATTCGTCATCACTTCCCAAAAATGTTAAATATTTTCCAATCGCAATTTGAATTCCCGAATTTAATGAAATTGGCAAACCTTTATTTTTATGTTTAAGATATTTTATTCTTTCATCATTCATTAAAAATTTATTTACAATTTCAAAAGTTTTATCATCGCTTCCGTCATCAATAATTAACAATTCGCAAGAATTAAAAGTTTGATTTATTACGGAATTTATACTTCGTTCCAAATAATTTTTTCGATTAAAAGTCGGCAGAATAATAGAAACAAGAGGTTGAAAGTTTTTGTATAATTGCATGTTCATTTTAGTTTTTATCAATAAATTTCAAAATAATCTAATAATTCTAAATTCGTAAATCAATAATTTATCTTGAATATTTTAGCAATCAATTGGCGATGTATAAAAAATCCGGAAATGGGTGGAGCAGAAATTCATTTTCAAGAGATTTTTAAAAGAATTGCTTCAATAGGTCACAAAGTAACTTTAGTTGCTCATCATTTTGAAA
>JBGSKB010000423.1:0-9424 GCA_041741395.1 Melioribacteraceae bacterium | reverse complement strand
ATCACCTCTTCGACTTTTATTTCACTCTGATTTGGAATATTTTTTTCCCAAAGTGGTAATTTATAATTTTGTGCCAGACTAAAAACAGAGCACAAAATGTTAACAACAAAAACAAATAAAATATTTTTCATTTTTGACTCTTAACTAATTATACTTTTTTAAAATAAAAACTTCTTCTATTTCAACCCAAATTGGATTATGTCTTTTTATTCATTTGGTTTAAAATCCATCGTGTAATTTCATTTTAAAAGCAATTCTCATTTATTACCCTTGCTGCCATTTTAAATATTTTTATTAGAACTATTTGAGTGAAAATTTTTCATTAAGTTCTTTAATTTGATTTTCATCAATTGTAATACATTCACCAATATCATTTGAAGTTATTAAAGAATTTGCACTAAATTCAGCTACTTCAAGTCTATCAAATGTTTCTAAAATACTTTTACCGGTAGTTAAGAGACAATCATTTTGTATTAAAATTGTATGTGTACTTTGTGATAAAGTTTTGGCAATTTTTTCTGGATCGTTATATTGGGCACCAAATTCTATTTTGGGAATATCTCTGAGGACCACGTAACTTTCCGGAATTGTTCTTGTTACAAATGGTTGATCTGAAATTGCATAAGCTGTAATACTGGGCGATTGAGCCAATATTATTGAGTTAATATTTGGATGGTTATTATAAATTGCCTGATGTAATAAAACAGATCGACTTGGATTCTTCCCTTTTTCTCTTTTTCCGTCTTTAATCATTACAATATCTTCAATATCAATACTTCTTCTGCCAAGTCCGGATGGAGTTATTAGAAAATCATTGTTTTCCAATCTTACAGAAGCAACTCCCTCAGTACTAATCATTAAATTTCTATCACACGCTCTGTGAACAATTTCTATTATTTGACTTCTTATTTCTCTTTCCAAACTTGTATGTTCGTTTATTTCAAATTCAGGTAAATCATACTTACGGTGATCAAAAAATGAAATTTGTTCTTCGGTTAATGTTGTTAAATTCCCAATTCTTTTAGCTTGAATAATTGTTCTTGCGCAAAATTCAAGTGTTTCCAATTTATGAAATGCATTTAATAAATCAGTTCCTCCGGTTGCAACTCCATGGTTTTCCAATAATACAACATTATATCCTTTTGCAAAAGTTTCCGCAATATTTTCACCAAGCTGGTTACTTCCGGGAAGTGCGTATGGAGCATAACCAACTTTTCCGCAAACACGTTTTGCTTGTGGAATTATATTTGTGTCCGGTAAAATTCTTACAATACTGAATGAAACCAATGCCGGCGGATGTGCATGAACAATTGCTGTAATATCCGGACGAGCCTTATAAATAGAAATATGAAATGGCAATTCAGATGAAGGTTTATGTTTACCGATTATCTCTCCATTTTCTTTCACACACATAATGTCATTTGGAGTTAAATTGCCCTTGTCAATTCCAGCTGGAGAAATCCAAATATCACCATTATAATCTTTAATTGATAAATTACCTCCGGAAAGAGTCGTCATTTTATTGTTGTAAATTCTATTCATAATTCGAACAATTTGTTCGCGAGGATGTAAGAGATGAAATTTCAATCTATATTTTCCTTATTTGTTGTAATTTTTAAATATTTTAGAAATGTAAAAAAAAACAGTTTTTTCAATTCTCAATTGATTAAAACAAATTTTAAATGATTTGATTTAAGAATCATAATTGGTATTAATTATCTAAGCAAATCAAAAATTTAATGTTTCAAATCTTTTACCAGGTAATAAATTTTTCTTCACCTTTACTTAGAGTAATTTCTTTTTTCGTTCCGCTACTTATAATAGTTGTTGTTCCGCCATTTCTTGATTTAATTCCAAGTTTAGTCAAATTTTTATTTTCCCATTCCATCGAAATAACAAAACCGCCTCTTGCACAAATTCCTTTAACAGATCCACTTTCCCAAGCATCAGGTAATGCTGGCAATAATCTTATTTCATTTTCACTAGATTGCATGAGCATTTCAATAACTGCGGCTGATCCGCCAAAATTACCATCAATCTGAAATGGCGGATGTGCATCAAATAGATTTGGATATGTGCCGCCACCACCAGAGTAATTAGTTCTCATACCATCGGGCTCAACATATTTAAGTAATTCACGAAACATTTTATATGCATGATTTCCATCCCAAAGTCTTGCCCAGAGATTAATTCTCCAAGCTTTAGACCACCCGGTGCTTTCATCGCCTTTAATTTCAAGAGTTCTACGGCAAGCGTTTGCAAGTTCCGGTGTTTTATTAGGGTTAATATGATGCCCTGGGTACAATCCAAATAAATGAGATTGATGTCTATGATAAGGATCCTCATCTTCCCAATCATAATACCATTCTTGCAAATTACCTTTACTCCCAATTTGGTATGGATGTAAGCGCGATAGAGCATTTTCCAATTTTGTTCTAAATTCGGAATCTGAATTTAGAACTTTTGAAGCTTCAATAGTATTAATAAAACATTCTCGAATCATTGCTAAATCTGCCGTTCCTCCGTAAAGAGTTGCACCGTGAAAACCACCTGGAGTAACAAATTTATTTTCCGGTGAAGTGGATGGCGAAGTTAAAAGTTTGTCGTCTTTCTCAATAAGCCAATCTAGACAAAATGTAGCTGCGCCTTTTATTAATTCGTAAGCTTCGTTTTTTAAAAATTCTCTATCTTGAGTAAATAAAAAATGTTCCCAAAAATGAGTGCTTAACCAAGCGCCTCCCATATTCCAGTTTGCCCAAACCGGATCACCCTCACCAAAATTACCAACTGGATTGCTCATTGCCCATATATCCGAATTATGACATGAAGTCCAACCATCAACACCATAAAAAGTTTGTGATGTTATTTTTCCAGTTACAGAAATATTTTTAATAAAACTTAAGAGAGGTAAATGCATTTCAGAAAGATTTGCATTTTCAGCAAGCCAATAATTTTCTTCTGCATTAATATTCAAAGTGTAATTACTGCTCCACGGTGGACGAATATATGGATTCCAAATTCCTTGTAAATTTGCCGGAACACCTTTTGTACGTGAGCTGCTAATCAATAAATAGCGTCCATATTGAAAATATAATATATCCAAATTTTTATCTTCTTTACCTTTCGCATAACGTTTTAACCGTTCATTTGTCGGTAAATTGGGAGCATCGGTTTCTCCAAGATTTAAACTAACTCTATTAAAATAAGTTTGAAAATCAAGTATGTGAGTTTGCCTTAATTTTTCATATGATTTTTGAGTAGCATTTTTAAGTTGATCAAATGCTATTTTTTTATCATCCACTCCTTCTTTTACTGGATCTTTATCAAAACCATTAAAACTTGTTGCAATTGAAATATAGATTATCGCTTCAGTCCCATTGTGCATACCAATTGTGCTATCGGTTGATGTAACTTCCCCATCTGTGTTTTTGATTTCAAATAATGCAGAAAATCTTGTACCTCTATTTTCATCAAATATAATAGCATCAGATCGATCGCCTCTGTAACTTGGCTCAGCATGAATTGGTGCATACCCATTAATTTTCAAAATATTTTGCGAAGATGAAACAATATTTTGCAACTGACTATTAAACTTGATATTAAAACTTAATGCTCCTTTCACACTTGATGTAAGTTTGATAACCATAATTTGATCTGGATATGAAATAAAATATTCTCTCGTAAATTCCGTATCGTTTATTTTATATTTTGTTTTTGAAATAGCATTACTTATATCCAACTCTCTGTAATAATTTTGTGGAATTCCATCATGGACAAAGTCAATCAGCATTGTTCCAAGCGGGGCAAATGATTCGGAAAATTTTCCTTGTACTTTTCGATTCAGAGAATCAGCCAATTTGTAGTTTTCATTTTTTAATGCCTCTCTGATTTCCGGAATAAATTTATAAGCATCCGGATTCATGTTGGCGTTAACTGGTTCGCCCGACCAAAGTGTAGCATCATTCAAAAAAATCTTTTCCGAATTTACCCCACCAAATACCGAAGCACCAATCTTTCCATTTCCAAGAACCAAACTTTCTTCAAAGTATTGTGCGGGTTGATTAAACCAAAGTTTATTTGATGATTGTGCTTGAACAATAAAACTGACTAAAATTGTTAAGAAAAGTGATTGGATGCAAATAAATGCTAAATTTTTCATATGATTTTTTTTTATTGCTAAGATTTAAATTAATAAATGAATTCTGTTAGCCCAAAGTTTGTAAAATAATTTTTTTAAAATTATTTTTTTATAATCTACTAAAATTTAACTTTAACTTTTAACGCACCTTCAATTTCATTTTCTGAAGCAACAACAACATAACCTCCACCACTTCCGGATGTAATTGCACCGGAATAATTTGGGAAATATTTTGATTCCATTTCCTTCATTACATAATTCGGAACTGTATAAGGCAACATTTTTTTCCATGCAAGAAAAGTTTTTGACATCGATTCGCCTAATCCAATAATATCCTTTTTGACTATACTTTGCCAACATTGCTCTCCAGCTTCACCAAGTTCTTTTATAATTATTTTTGTAAGATTTTTTTCTTGAATTGGATCGTAACCAATTGGTCTAGGCTCGAGTGGAACCAAATGCAAAACTTTCGATAACCATTTGCAAGTTTCATTATCAATTGTTGAATTTATTTTTTCTGGCCAAAAACTGCCATTATAAAATAAGCGACTAATTCCGGGATTTAACAACCCAATATGATCTTGCGAACCAGAAATATATTTTGAACCCGGAGGATTTTCTGCCCCAAATAAGAGTTTTGCATTTTTTAACGGATCGCCGCTTGGAAATTTGTCTCCCCAAATATCAATAGCTACTTTTCTTGAACTAGTTGCCATTCCAGAGCGGTCATTAAAATCAATTGTGGGCCATAATTGAGCAACAACGACACTGCCAGAAGAAATTTCCGATACCCATGGCTGATCCATCCAGCCGCCGGCTATACATATTCTATATGGAAATTTTAATTCTTTTTTTGTTAATGAACTAGCACGTGCAGGAAGTCCATCTTCCGGGATTCTTTCTAAAATTTTATACTCAATACCATTCTCTCTACACAATATTTCTTTTTCGGGAGTATGTCCATCAGAATTTACTACAAAAATATCAGGTTTAATTCTTTCAATGTCGGGTTTAAAATCCAACATTCCGGATCCTGAAGCAATAAATGCTTTTTCAACAAAACGAATTGAGTTTACCATATATACTCTTTCTTCTTGTGAAAAATATGGAGCTTTGCCTTTCAATAAAAGTAAATTTGAATCTGCACCAACTGCTACATAGAGTTTCCCAAATTGTGATGCAGTTTTGAAGAATGTAACATGTCCACTATGAAGTAAATCGTAACATCCGCTTACTAAAACTTTTTTCTTATTCATTCTATATTCCCAGATTTAGAATTCATTGAAAACAATTTTTTTTGAATCTTTCCCTTTGTTTTCTATCATCTGTTTTTTTATCCAATCATATGTTTTCTTTAATCCTTCTTTTAACGGAATTGAAGGTTCCCAACCTAAATATTGTTTTATTAATGTATTATCACTATTTCTTCCTCTAACTCCTTTAGGAGCATTTTGATCATAGTTCCTTTCAAGTTTATAATTTGCAATTTCTTCAACATAATCAACAAGTTTATTTATCGAAACCATTTCAGAACTGCCCAGATTTATTGGTTCCTCTATATTGCTATACATAATATCTAAAACTCCTTTAACACAATCATCTATATACATAAAACTTCTTGTTTGATTTCCGTCTCCCCAAATAATTATTTCTTTTTTATTAAACATTTCACCATCAATCACTTTTCTGCAAATTGCAGCAGGAGCTTTTTCTCTTCCACCATCATAAGTTCCAAATGGTCCGTATACATTATGAAATCTTGCCACGCGCGTAATTAACCCAAAATCTTCTGAAAAATGTCTGCACATTCTTTCACTAAAAAGTTTTTCCCAACCATAACCATCTTCTGCAAGTGCCGGATAAGCATCTTCTTCCTTTAACCCAGGATTATTTGGATCAGTTTGTTTCTCTCCATTATAAACACATGCGGATGAAGCATAGAAGAATCTTTGAATTCCTAAATCACGAGCCGCCATTAATAAATGAGTGTTTATTAAAACACTGAGCATGCAATCTGCTTTATGTGTTTCTATAAATCCCATTCCACCCATATCTGCCGCTAAATTGAAAACTTCTTCAAAGCCGTTGAGTGCAGAATAACAATTTTCTTTTATTTTCAAATCCAAAACTAAATTTTCCACACCAGGAATTATTTGATACCATTTTGTTAGTGGTTTAATATCAACAGCTCTTATATCAAACCCCATATTTTTAAGAGTTTTTGTTAAATGTCCGCCGATAAATCCTCCGGCACCTGCGACAACTATTTTCTTCATTGTTTTTTATCCCTTAATTTTGTTTATAAATATTATTTTCTTTTGATTGAATTATTCCATAAAAATTCTTCTTCAATTAAGACTGTTTTTATTTCATCAAACTCATTATTATTTATTTCTTGCAAAAGTAAATTGACTGCAGCGCGTCCAAGTTTTCTTGGATTTTGATTTATAATTGAAAGCGCCGGTGAAAAAGTTTGAACTGTTTCATTAAATCCATAAGCAACAAAACCTATATCATCTGGAATTTTCAATCCAACTTCAGCAGCAGCTTTATAGGCACCAAATGCAGCGCGATCATTAACCGTAAAAATGATTTCTGGTAAATTTTTGTTTTTGTATAATTTCATAAAAGCATCATAGCCATCTTTAATTTCAAACCCACCTTCAATAATCCAATCATTATTGATTTTGATTCCTTTTTTTTCTAATGCTTCTTTATATCCAGATAAACGTTCTTGAGCAATACTTACATTTTGATAACCGGCAAAATGAGCTATTTTTTTGTATCCTTTATTAATAATTTGTTCTAACGCAAAAATAGCACCGTTTTTATCGTCAAATGATATGCTGCTGAAATTCAGTCCTTCAATTTTTCTATCAAAAAAAACAAGTGGCATATTTTTATTTTTAACTAAATTAAAAATTTCACGATCCTTGGTTTTTTCTGAAACGCAAACCAACAAACCATCAACACGCATTCCGATGAGACTTTTAATATTTTGTATTTCGTTTTCTTGTTTCTCTCTTGAAACAGTTACAAATACGTTATAATTACTTTCGGCAGCAGTGTCAATCAAACTATCTGTAGCATAAGCAAAAAAGTTGTTTTCCAAATCTGGAATTACAACACCAATTGTATTCGTTTTTTGAGATATTAAATTTTTTGCTATTAGATTTGGTGTATAGTTAAGTTCTTCAGCTATTCTAAGAATTTTCTCTCTAGTTTCAGTAGAGATATCTGGATGATTTCTTAATGCCTTTGAAACGGTAATACGAGTTACATTAAGTCTTTTAGCTATATCTGATTGAGTTATATGTACCATAATAATATCACTTTCTCGGTAACTTACTCGAGAACTTAAATGTATAAATAATATTTTTTTTTATAATTTGCAATATCATTTTTACTTTAGATTAATATTTGTAAACGGAATTATTTTACATGAATATTCATAACTTTTTTTGTTTGGAAATATTAAATATTCACTATGTGGCATTGCTCCCTAGCTATCATCACTTCCAAGTTCAATTATTTTGTTATTAAAATGCAATTGGATTAACTCTATTTCAAAAATATCTTTTGCATATTTGTTTTTTTTCTAACCAATCTGGTATCAAAATCTTCTAATTTACTATAAATACATTCACTTCATATTTACTTTCAATTACAAATTTGTGATCATAAATAACTTTTTAACAACAAAAGTATAATAACCATTCATATTTTCATGCAAGTCACTTAATTTCCACAAGTTGTTCATCTACATTCCAACCGTAAATAGAAACTTTACAATTGCTATTTTCATCATTTTGATTATACTCAATAAAAATTTTTTTCTCTTCTCCCGGCAATACTGATATATAATTATCACTATAAAAAACGGGAAGAATTCTTTTTTTAGTCTTTGCATTAATAAGTGAAACCCTATTAAAAAAAGCAACTGGATTTGGATGAGAATTAGAAATTTTTATTTCTATTTTTCCTTCCGAAACTTTTGTAGCTATGAACTTAAGATTTGCTTTAGGCATTTGTTCCAATCCGGTATAATTTCCGGAAGAATCTGAAAGCCAATAAAAGTTTTCATCAAGAAGTTCTTTAGTAGAATTAAACAAACGAAGTGATAAGAATCCACCTTTGCTTTGAAATAATCTATCTAAAACTTTTTTTACTGATTCAATTTTTTGAGATGTTGTAGGAGCCACTTCAATAAACCATTGAAATAATAATGAATCGTTTCCGTCAAAATCATACGCTTTTACTTGGAGCATAATATCATGCTGTGTATTAAAAGTATGATTTGCAACATGCAACATACCATCTACTGGATTATACATTACATGTAGTGATTTATTTGCGTGATTAAGTCCATATAATCCGGCATTTGGATCAAGATAATAATCATACATTTGACCTCTTAATGCAGTCCATGGGTTTTGGGTTTTCCATATTATTAATCCTGTATACCAATCCCACATATGCGAAATATAACCCTCCATCAAACCTCTGTATTGATCATAATTAACAAGTTGAGCTTTTTTTGCTAAATCTTTTATGTCTTTTGGTTTTCCATAAGAATTTATAAAATTGCCATACCAGCTAACTTTGTGATAATCCCAGACAGAATCGATGCTATTTTGTGAAAAATTTGGTAAGACTAAATTTTGTTGTGGAATAAATCGCTCGAGTGATTCATAATCTCCAATTCCAACAGATCCTATTTCAGAATTGAAAGGAAATGATTTCTTTTCCCAAAAGTAACTTAAAGGTTGAATATGATATGTTCCATCTCCGTTTCCGCCAATAAAGTTATGTGACATACTATCAGCATTAGAATATTCAAAAAAATAACGAGTACTATCAATCGATGGAAGCAACGAATCAACAATTACTTCTAAAATATCTTTTGGTGGAGGAATTTCATTTCCCCCGCAGTAAAAAGCTAAAGAAGGATGATTTCGAATCATTTTCACCTGATCTTCAACTGATCTAAGAAATAACTTATGATCATTAGGATATTGTCTTCGATTCCATTGATCTTCTTTTTTCAAAGGATCAAGCCATTTTCCATTGCAGTCACCAGACATCCAGAAATCTTGAAATACTAAAATTCCATATTTATCACATGCGTTATAGAATTCTGGTCTTTCAGTCAAACTGCCTCCCCAAATTCTAATAAGATTAAGATTCATATCACGATGAAAACGTACTTCTGCATCATAGCGCTCATGAGAAAGTCTAAGCATTGCATCTGATGCGATCCAATTTCCACCTTTAATAAATATTCTT
>JBGSKB010000422.1:0-6411 GCA_041741395.1 Melioribacteraceae bacterium | reverse complement strand
ATTTCCTTTTACTGGAATGTCTCTTATAATTTCAAGTCCCTCATATTCATACAAAAAATTTAAAACACTAGAAAATTTCGTCATAACTTCATTCCCAACAATGGGCAGATGCAAGGCAATTTTATTTGTTTTGTGAATTTCAGATAAATTAATAATATTATTAACCCCAAGACTACAAGCTATATCAGCTCCAAGAATTAAATTGCTAGGTTCATAAGCATTACTTTTTAGAAAAAAGAATGATTCTTGGTCTCTTACAATCACTTTTTCAAATTTTTTTAAAAAAGAAAAAACTTTTTTTCTAAAAAAAGTATTTGATAAAGGTCCAATTCCAATACCAATAATTATTTTTTTCTTCGTAACAATTTTTTTACTCCAGCTTAAGTGTCGTTTCCAATTTCTAATATACCATTTATTTTTTTTAAGGAAACTGCTATTTGGTTCTCCAAAATAGCCACCTCCAGCAAAAACAACGCAATCAATATCTTGCCATTCATTTTCATTAATTTTTCTTGAACCTATTTCCATTGCCTCATCTTCACTACTTACAAATGGAAGTACAACTTCATGTTCACCACATTCATTTAACCAATTATTTACAATCTTTATAATTAAAGTATCTCCAAAATTTCTACCAAAATAAGACCCATGTAATGCTATTTTCATTTTATTATTTTCTTTATAATTATAATTTCAGAATTAAAAATATTGTTTTTATATAGTAGCATTAGAATAAAAAAACTAAAAATTACTATGCTAATTTTCATAAAAATATTAATTTCCAACAATAATCCAATTACAATTAATAGAACAAAGATAGGATTTACAAACTGCGTTAAAAATAATAAAAATTTAATATTTAGTTTTTTTATAATAAAGTAATTGGAAATAATATAATTAATAAATAATGCAATAAAAATACCTGAAGCAACTCCTTTTATACCCCACCAAGTTCCAATATATGCACCTATTAGAACAAATACAAAATACAGTATTTCAGTAAATGCTCTAATCTTAACCATACCAGTTGCATTCATTAAAGGTGTAGTTATTTTATATCCAATTTTAAAGAATAATGCTAAACTAAAAATTTTTAATGGCCAAACAACTTCTTCCCACCCTTTTCCAAGCACAATTAAAACAATTAAATCTGACCAATAGTATATAATGAGTCCTGGGATAATACAAGTATATGCTATAATTCTTAATAATATAAGATAATAAATTTTTAATTGATCAAGTTCATCCTGCATTTTTGAAAATGTCGGAAACAATAATTTTTGAAGTGTCCCTCCTAGTAAGTTAGCTGGTGTAGCCATCATTGTATACGCTCTAGTGTAATACCCAAGACTTTCAGCTCCAAGTATTTTTCCAACAACAAAGTAATCACCTTGATTCGCGAAGTAATTTGCAATTCTTCCAATAGTAAAGTAGGAACCAAATGATAAAAGTAATTTAAAATTATTTAAATGAAATCTTGGATATGTAAACCCATATTTTTTAATAAAATAAATAAGGGTTAGAATTGAACTGAGTAAATAACCAAAAACCAATGCCCAAATTTCAAATTCTAAATAAGCAAGAATAATTGTAATTAACACATTACCAATAAAATGGGTTAACAATTGTAGTTTCGAAATAAACTTAAAATTCATTTTTTTTTGAGCAATAGCCTGTTGAATTACAACAAATGTATCAATTATAAATACTAAGCTAATTAATTTTAATGGCCTTTCGATTTCCTTATTATTAAAATAAAGAGCAATATAATCTGAAAAAGTGAAAAATATTGAAGAAATAAGTAATGCAACAACAAGGGAAAAAAACATTACAGTTTGTTCATCTTTTTCATCAATAATTTTTTTTTGAATAATTGCTGCTCCAAAGCCAAATTCACTTATTATTTTAGACATCCCAATAATCATACTAAGAATACCCATCGTTCCAAAAACTTTTGGGCTTAATAACCTACTTAATATAGCTATATTTCCTATCTGCAATAATGCATGTATAATATTTGCTGAAAATATCCAAGAAAAATTAGTAACAAGTTGTTTTCTTAATAACACGTTAAATATGAATTAATTAAAGGAATCAAAATTTATTATAAATTGACTTATTTTTTATGCAAAATTGTTAGTCTCTAATTCTATAAGCAGCAATTAAAAAATTAAAAAAATCCAAATAAGATTAACTATTATTGTGGAAACTGTAACACCAAGTAATTCGTAATTCGGTATTAACAATAAATTAAGTCCAATAGAAATAATTATCATAAAAATAATTGAATTTTGAAAAGCAAAATGATGTCTTTTCTTCTCAAATAAGACGATAAGAATTAAAAAAAGAAAAGAAATTAGGAATTAAGAATTAAAAAATTAAGAATTAAAAAAAAACAAAAGAAATTAGGAATTAGGAATTAGGAATTAAGAATTAAAAAATTAAGAATTAAAAAAAAAAAAGAAATTAGGAATTATGAATTATTAACTAAATTGACAGCATTTTGTAGAAATCAATAGATTGACAGTTTTATTTTAATTCAAAAGTTCTTAAAAGTTTAATTAATTTTAAATATTTAAATTTTTAACTCGTGACCGCATTTTTTACAATTGAGAAAAACTCTTCAAATATATATAGATCATTAAGCTTATGCACAACTTTATTATTATCTACTTTCAAATACAGATGAACTAAAACATTTCTAAATTTTGCAAACTCACTTAGTGCGTTTCCCAATTCTTGTGATATTAGATTATGCTCAACCAATATAGTAAAACAAGCAGAGTAACTTTCTACAGCTTCTTTATATACTTTAGAAGAAATATGACTGCAAATATCAATAGCCGCTTCTGTTAGAATAATAAAATGATACTTTACTACGCTTAATTCTTTATAAGAATTTAATAATAAATCATATTCATATTTTTTATAATCTTTAAGTATTTCAAGAGCTTTATTAGCTTCAGAAAGTAGACTAATTATTTTTTCTTTATTAACGTTATTAATCATAATTTAACTCCTCCAAAAATCTGTTCCTATAATACTTAATATCCTGATATCTACTCCATGCAGCAGAGATAAAGTCAATTCTAAAGTTTTCATCAATATCAATTAATACTTTGCCTTTGCTTATTTCATAAATAAGGTAATCCGGAGCATTTTTTAAGTCAATTACATCAAAATTTATTCTTAGTTGTCTTTCCAATTCACAACTTAGTTTCAAAGAGTCAAAATTATCTGAATTTGAATATACAGCTATATCAATATCATTATAGTCGTTTATCTCAATAAATGATCCAAAAACATACACAAAAATGATGCTGTTATGTTGCAATAAATTTTTTTTAATATCACCTAATATTTTTTCTTTAGTTTTCATTAAATAATTACATTTAACAATTAAGTGGTCATGAACAATAATTAGAAAAAATTTACATTAAATTTATTGAGGAATATGTGTTTTTACTTTGGAATATGCAAAAACAACGATAGTAAAATTCCAAATCAAATTAACAATAACAGTTGATACTGCAGCCCCAATTAATCCATATTGCGGAATTAATAAAAAGTTAAGACCAATTGAAGTGATGATCATAAAAATAATAGAATTTTGAAAAGCGAGATGATGTCCTGTCATTTGCATATAAAAACCGAATGTTCCGAATATTGCGTTAATAAAGCCACCCAGCGTGACAATTTCCAAAACAGATTTCGCTTGTAAAAATTCATTTCCAAATATATTTAGTAAAAATTCCGCAGCAAATATTAACCCGGCTAAAATAGGAACTGAAAAAAGAAAAACCATTTTAATTGTTTTTCTAAGAACAAGTTTTAATTCCGGTTTATTTAAAATATTCTCAGCAAATTTTGGTGCGGCAATAGTATTTATTGCGAGTAAAGGCAGCATTGTTAATCCGGCAAGTTTTTGGGCAGCATTATAAATACCTACTTCTTTTTCGGTCATAAATACTTCAATAGAAATAGTATCAATCCAACCCTTTAAGTAATAAACCGAGCTTGCAAATATTAAAGGAAAAGCAATTTTAACAATTTTCTGCCATTCAATTTTATTTTTTAATTCAAAACTGAAATTTCTTGTTTCTTTCCAATACCAATACAAACTTGTAAATAACATCATCAAAGTGGATAAAACAATAATAAAAACAATACTAAATTCATTAAAAGTAAAAATCAACAAACCAGAAACCAGCAGAAAAAGCATAAATGCAAATTTTGATACATACTCAATAAAAACTGCTTTAGGTATTTTTTTTAATCCTTTCAATGCACCGGCAAAAATCAAAGATATTGAAAATGGGGTAATTGCCAGTGAAACTAATTTAACGGAGTTGGTAAGATTAACATTCTTAAAAAGGTCAGTAGAAATTTCTTCCGCATAAAGAAAAACTATGATTGAAATAAATGCGGACATTATGAGAGTAACTTTAAGTACAAAATTGGAGAGTAGTATTATTTGAGCTTGTCTATTTGCTGCATTATATTCGGCAACCAAACGTAAAATTGCCGTATCAAAACCCATGCGTGCAAAAATACTTGCTACTGTTACTAAGGTAATACAAAGGGAGTAAATGCCAAAGCTATGTACACCTAAATTTCTTGCAACAACAATTGAAAAAATATAACCTAAAAATAACCCCAGAATTTTATATAGAAATGAAATACTACCGCCTTTAAATAGTTCAGTCAGATGAAGATCGTTTTTATATTTATTGACAAGTCTAGAAATGGAATTCACAATAGTACTATTAATTAAAAATTAAAAATTAGGAATTATGAATGAAAAAAAATAAAAAATAAAAATTAGGAATTAGGAATTAGGAATTAGGAATTAAAAAAAAACAAAAGAAATTAGGAATTAGAAATTAGAAATTAGGAATTAAAAATTAAAAATTAAAAATTAAAAATTAAAAATTAAAAAATAAAAATTAAAAATTAAAAATTAAAAATTAAAAATTAAAAATTAGGAATTATGAATGAAAAAAAATAAAAATTAAGAATTAGGAATTAGGAATTAAGAATGAAAAAAAATAAAAATTATGAATTATGAATTAGGAATTAGGAATTAGGAATTAAGAAAATAAAAGAAAAAGAAATTAAGAATTAAAGAAATGATTTTTATTATTTCACAAAATCTGAAATTTTTTCTACAACATACGTAATTTGTTCTTCTGTCAATTCCGGATAAATCGGCAGTGCAATAGATTTCTGAGCAGCAAAATCTGCATTTGGATATTCTGAACTATTTATTTCTAAATTCTGAATTAAATATTGGAAACATTCTTGTTTATGAAACGGAACCGGATAATAAATTTCTGAAGCTATTCCGTTTTCAGTTAAGAAATTTCTCATTTCATCGCGTTTCTCAACTCGAATTATATACTGATTATAAATATGGTAATTCTTTAATTCTGAATTCTTATAAATTGCTTTTGGAAGTAAAACTTTATTCTTTGAATCAAATTCTATTTTGCCTTCTTCTTCTGAAAGTCCGGTTGATTTAAATAGTGAATTATATAACTCTGCATTTTTTCTTCTTTTTTCCGACCATGAATTTAGATGCGGAAGTTTAACATTTAAAACTGCCGCTTGAATTGCATCAATTCTAAAATTTCCGCCAATCACACTGTGATAATATTTCGGTTCACCGCCGTGAACTCTTAAAATTTTAAGTTTATCGGCGAGTTCTTCATTATTTGTAACTACCATTCCGCCATCGCCAAAACATCCTAAATTCTTACTCGGGAAATATGAATAACAACCAATATCGCTTATTGTGCCAACACATTTTCCATCTTTATATTGTGTTGATATTGCTTGTGCACCGTCTTCAATAACTTTAAGATTATAGTTTTTTGCAATTCTCATTATCGGATCCATATCGGCACTTTGTCCATACAAATGAACCGGAATTATTGCTTTGGTTTTATTCGTTATTTTTTCTACAATTTTAACCGGATCAATATTAAAAGTTACCGGATCGCTATCAACAAATACCGGAACTGCATTTAACCTAGATACAACTCCCGCGGTTGCAAAAAATGAATAAGTTGGAACAATAACTTCGTCTCCGGGCATAATATCAATTGCCATTAAAGCAACTAAAAGCGCATCTGTTCCGGAAGAAACTCCAATTGCTCTTTTTGCGCCTAAAAACTTACAAGTAGAATCTTCAAGTTTTTGAACTTCCGGTCCTAATATAAAATATTGTGATTCAGCTGTTCGTAAAACTGCTTCATCCAGTTCTTTCTTTAGTGATTGATACTGTGCTTTAAGATCTAATAGAGGAACTTTCATTTCACACCTTACAAAATTAAAAATGAAAAATTATAAATTAAAATATGTAATAATTTTATTTAGGTTACTTTAATTTCAGATTTATTTTGGAACTTA
>JBGSKB010000421.1:0-3520 GCA_041741395.1 Melioribacteraceae bacterium | reverse complement strand
TCGAATCCCGTACGCGCTACTCCTCTTTAGATAAAAGATGTAAGACAAGATTTGAGAAAAAACGAAATTGTTGGTTTTTTTATATGAATTTAATGTATTACAAAATTAGTATTCATAAACATTTTCAATTATTTCTTCTTTGATTTTCCTATCGTTTTTATACTCAATAGTTATTATTTTTTTGTGATTATTGCTTTCTTTTTCGCGTTCAAATATAGTTTTTTTGATTAGCTCATTTTCTTTATTGAAAATTTTTTGCTCCATTGGATTATTTTCTGAATCCAACTTTTCTTCTATTCTTCTTACTAATTCTCCTAACTCATTAAAAGTACTTAACGAAGTTAATTTGTCATTATCTTTAATTTCCCAAATTGTTCTTTCTTTGATATTATTATTTTTATCAAATTGTGTTATTTCTTCAATATTATTCTCTGTGTATTCATGCAATTTATACCATTGAAGATTTTCATTTTCGTAATAGTCTGTTCTAATACTTCGATCTAACTTATCGTAGAAAAAGTATAAGTATGAATTGACTATGCCGTTTTCTAAAAACAATTGCTTTATAACTTTATTATTGACATCATATTCAAATAATTCTTCAGTTATGTTTCCAAATGAATCAATGTCTTTTCTATTTGCACTATCATCCTCAAATTCTGAAATTTCATTTGAGATTTCATTGCCATTTTTATCATAAGTAATATTGTTAATAATGTTGTTTTCGTAAATGCATTTGGATTTTAATTTTCCATCAACATAAAATGTTTCTTCTATAAGTCTATTTCCATCTTTATCTATTGTTGAAATGCATTCAATCCCTTTTTCAAATCTTGTCCCTATTTCTTCATATTCGATTTTAGTGAAATAAGAAATTAGTTTTGACCATGTTTTATTCACGCGCGTCAATTTACTTTAATATTATTATCTGTTATAAACTCATCTTTTATATTAATAATATTTCCTTGAACCTTTTCAATTATTTCTTTATTCCTATGTAATAATTTATTCGTCATTTCTTTTATCTCATCTATAAAAGAATTTTCATCTTCAAATGTTTCACTCAGTAAATTATATTTTAAATGATCTTTATAATAAACCAACCATTTGCCTCCAATGGCTTCTCTACTATTTGGAAGTTTTTTTATTACTCCAGATAGTAATTCTCGATTCAATTCATTTCCTGGTGATATTACGCATTTAAAAGTCATACCTTTAGCCCAATAAGAAATTTCGAAAAGAAAACTTTCATTTCCTTTAAATCCATTTATACCTGTGCGTGGTACTATTGATGAAAGCTCGTTTGTAAGGAAACGTGCATAACATTTGTTACAAGTTTCTAGTTTATACCCATTTTCTTCAATCACCTTTTCAATTATTTCCTTTATTTCAGAAATTTTATCTGGTTTCTTTTCAATTATAAAATCAATGACATCTTTGTGATTTTTATATATTTCTAAAGCAAGTTTTGTTACCTCATCTTCATCATTCATGATTTCCCTCTTTAAAATAAAAAGATAATCTTCCATATAATTTTTGACTTTATCAGATAGAGAATCTTTATAAATATCTAAAATTATTTCAATACGTGATTTGATAAAACTATAGTCTATTAGTACATAATGTTCTGTGTCAAATTCATCGTTTGGTTCAATTCCAGATTTTGTTAGAAAAACAAATGCTGTTTTTTCTCCAAACTCAGATTTGACCTTGTCATAGTATCTCCTAAGTTGATCCTCGCTCTCGGAGGAATTAACTTTATTTTCAATAACAATTTTAAATTTCTCATGAAATATTAAAATATCAATATGGTTCCACTCTCTAAGAATTTTTACATTGTTTAATGGAATCAAATCAATTTCAAATTCATCTATCCAATTAATTTTTTCTGAAGAAAAAATTTCTTTTAGAAACCATTTAAGGAAAAAGGTATTTAAATTATGTGATTCATTAGGAGATAATAACCAGGCTAAAAAATTAGAATGCCTAATTTCGTTTTGGGATATTCTTAAAATTTGGAAAAAATTTGGTGTCCTTAAACTCATTGCTAGTTTTTCAATATTATAATCTTTAACAAAATCACTAAGTTGTTCTTTTTTTAATTCTTTCATAAAAAATTCGCTTGGAAAAATTCTATGTAATATACGACACAATAAAAGAAATGTAAATAATTTTTGAAAATATATTTTTATAGTTTTTGAACTTTGGCTTTTTCCATGTGGATTAAAAATTCGATGATTTGTTTAATCTACAAATTGCTAAATAAAATTTGTAATCCTATCTTTAACTTTTAAAAATTTGAAAAGAATGAATTTCACTTTAATTGCACAGGACAACAACAGTAAAGCCCGCGCCGGATTTTTTGAAACAGATCATGGAATTATTGAAACTCCGCGTTTTATGCCGGTTGGAACTCAAGGAACAGTAAAAGCTGTTTCTCAAAGAATTTTAAATGATGAAATAAAAGCCTCAATAATTTTAGGAAATACTTATCATCTATATTTAAGACCCGGAACTGAAATTTTAGAAAATGCCGGCGGACTTCATAAATTTATGAATTGGAAAAACGCTTTGCTGACAGACAGCGGCGGATTTCAAATTTTCAGTTTATCGGAATTACGAAAATTAAAAAGTGATGGAGTTGAGTTCAAATCTCATCTTGATGGATCAAAACACTTTTTCACTCCGCAAAAAGTTATTGAAATTCAGAGAATTATTGGTTCTGATATAATGATGGTTTTGGATGAATGTACTCCTTATCCTTGTGAATATGAATATGCAAAAAAATCTTGTCAATTAACTTCAGATTGGGCAATTTTAAATAAAGAAGCTTTTGTAAATTCAAATCCAAAATATGGTCATAAGCAATTTTTATTCGGAATTGTTCAAGGAAGTGTTTACAAGGATTTGCGGGAAAAATCTGCAAAAGATTTAGTGAATATTGAATTTGATGGATATGCAATCGGCGGATTAGCTGTTGGTGAACCGGCTGAACAAATGTATGATATTACAAATTTTACAACTGATTTTTTGCCGGAAAATAAACCAAGATATTTAATGGGAGTTGGAAGACCAGAAAATATTCTTGAATCTATTGAAAGGGGAATAGATATGTTTGATTGCGTTATGCCGACAAGAAATGCGCGCAATGCATATCTTTTTACAAGTCTAGGAATTGTTAACATACGAAATGCTTCCTACAAAAATGATTTTAGTTCGCTTGATCCGGAATGCAATTGTTATACTTGTAAAAATTTTACAAAAGCTTATTTACGACATTTGTTTATCGCGAAAGAAATTCTTGCTTTGGAACTTGCTTCAATTCATAACTTAACTTTTTATATAAATTTAACAAATACAGCAAGAGAAAAAATTATTAATGGAACATTTTTAAAGTGGAAAGAAAAAATTATTAGTAAATTAACAATAAATAAAAATTTTAATTTGGAGGGTTAATGAATTTACTTTTTGCAATGGCTCCGCAAGGTGCTGATGGTGGTGGAAGTATGATAAGTACTTT
>JBGSKB010000420.1:0-1585 GCA_041741395.1 Melioribacteraceae bacterium | reverse complement strand
TCTAATTTCTAATTTCTAATTTTTAATTTCTAATTTCTAATTTCTAATTTCTAATTTCTAATTTTTAATTTTTAATTTTTAATTATTTTAATTGCTATTTTATTCGGTTTCTCTAAAATTATAAGTAACAAACTTTATCTTTCCATATTTTGTTAAAGAAAAACCAATAGATTTTATTTCATTTTTGAATTTTTTCTCAAGATAATCTAAAGCTTTATTTACATATTTTTGATCTAATAGTTCATCAAATTCATCATCATTATTTTTTATTAAAATATCGGTGTATAACATTATTTGGTCTTTATCTTCAATCAATCCTTGTCCAAATAATTTACAAAATGCATATTTACTTGTGCTTTCAATTTCATCTTCATATTTTTTATTCCACTTAACTAAAGTAGGTTTAGCTACACCAATTTCTTCTTGAATTTCTTTATAAGTAAAACCGCTTGCTCTAAGAGAAATAAATACATTAATTTTATCTATATCGTACATAATTCACCTTAAATTCAATTAAAAAGTAAAGTAAAATTAAACATAAAGTAAATAAAAAGTAAACTTTTAAAAATAAAAATTGCGTTTTTAGCTCAAAATCAAAACTTATTTCCTACAGCTTGGTTATTGCGAGATAATTGACAGTTATTATGTTACCAAAATATTTGTAGTGATGTATAAAATCAGAAATTTTATGTATAATATCAATCCATATTAAAGAAAAATCGCATAATAAAATTACGTTTTATAAAGTTCTGAGATTTCTATTGTAAAAAAGTGCGTAGATTTATTGCGATATTTTTAATGCATCAAAATTAACTTAGTTTGTACCGCTATAGTTCAAATAATTTATCAAAATTTTTTTACAATTCTGGAATCCAATTCCAAAACTGTAAATTTATTTCATGAAAAAATTATCAGAAAAAGAACTAGTCATTTCGAACTCCAATGTTTTTCGGGCGAGAAATCTTATAAAAAAAAGTATAAGATTAAAAGATTATAAAATAACGAGAATGAAAAATAACTTTGTGTTTATCCGCCTTTGGCGGAAGCTTTGTTGGTAAAAATTAAAAGAAATTATGAATTTAGCTTGCCCGCCGTGGCGGGAATCCAGTCCGTTGGCTAACGGATTGTAAAAAAGAATTGTAGATTTTTCTCATATTTAACATCTTATATCCAGAAACAAGAAACCAGTCCGTCAGCTGACGGATCAGTATCAAGAAAAAGAAAAAGCAAATTTCAAAATTAAAAGATTACTTTGTGAAAAAAACTTTGTGCACTTTGTGGTTGAAAAAAGTAAACAGTCCGTTGGCTAACGGATTTCAAGAATACAAAATTCCTAATTCCTAATTCCTAATTCATAATTCATAATTCATAATTCATAATTAAGTAGATTAGTTATAATTTTCACATATCTATTATCTAACATCTTTGCCATAGGCATCCCTTTGGGAATATCTAGAATCCAGAAACCAGAATCAAGCTTGCCCACCTTTGGTGTGGCTTGCCCGCCTTTGGTGTGGCTTGCCCGCCTTTGGTGTGGCTTGCCCGCCTTTGGCGTGGTTTACCCGCCCCTTTGGCGTGGCTGGCT
>JBGSKB010000419.1:0-2081 GCA_041741395.1 Melioribacteraceae bacterium | reverse complement strand
TTCTTTTGAAAATAAATAAATATTATTACTCTCCGAATGTGTAATAACTTTTGCAATAAAATTTGAATCTTTATCAATAAATGTATCAGTTGTAAGTATTTCAGTATTCGTTTGACTATCGGCAGCTAAAACTAAATTTTTATTTGATTTAGTTTGAATAAAATTTTTTTTTTGAAGCAAAAATAATTTAGGTTCAGAGGTTTTACTTATCTTATTTTTAATTTTTGTCCAAATATGTGGTGGTAACTTTGTTGAAACCTCGTTTAACATTTCTCTTAAAAATTTTATTTTATCTTCAAAATTTTTAGAGTTTTCAAGAATATAATCAAACTTAACTTTTGCCAAATTTTCTTTAAAGAAAACGAACATAAAAATATCTTTTTCTGTTATAACCATTTCAGCCTTTCAATTGTTATAATCATTATATAATCCAATTTTCTACATTTTTGAATTTATTTTACAAAAAATTAAAAAAAATCAAATTTGTATTAAATATTTTTTTGAAAAAATGCTTTCGATTTTAAGATAAGAAATATTTTAAAAAAAATTAAAGATAAACTCAAAAATGGAAAAAATTAGACTATAATAGTATTGTAATACCCCCTGACCCAGGTCCCTAATAGATAATCCTTCTATCTTTAGGGACCTATTTTATAAATTGAAGTATTTCATCAATGGTGATTGGTTTTTCGCTATCATCAATTTCAAAAACTACTAGAAAACCTTTCTTTTGATTTGTGGAATTAAAAGCGTTTATTAATTTAACTTGATCACTTTCTAAGCATTTCCCATTTTGATCTGACCAAATCTCTTTTGAGCTTAAACATCCATTTGTTGGTGTGAATGGAAAATAAAGTTCGTTTTTATAGTAACTTAATTCATCAGTTGAACCATGGATTATAATTAATTTTCTGCCGCTTTTTCCAGCATCAAATGATTGAAATATCGGAAAATAATTTTGCCAAGTTTTGGGCAATAAATTTTTATAATCATCCAAATTCCATTTTATTTTTTGATTTTGTGAATGAAAAAATATTGTTGGGGAAACTTCAAATGGACTCCTCATTAAAATATTTGGAGTTGGTCCAATAGTTTCCGTCGGAGAAATATATGTCCCAATTATAGAAAAAATCCCTTGTGGAGTATTTCCGTTTGTAATATATCCAGGTAAATTCGAGTAAGAAAGTGCCAATTGCTGAATGTAAAAAATTGAGCCCTCTTTATTTTTTACAAAATTACCATCAGGTTTTTTAATAATTGTAATTCCCGGAATTTTTCTATTCTTCCTATGAATCGAATAAATTACTGTTTTTCCTTTTTGAAAAGGGTGATTAAGTAAATCACTTACCGATGGAATTTTTTCAAATCCGGTTTTCGTCTGAAATTCTAAATCCCATTTTAAATTGTTTAAAATTGGATTAGAACTATAATTAGGGAATTTATTTTCTAGAAGCGACAAATATTTTGTGCTTAAATTCTTCTTTGAATTGTCATCTGCTAATAAATAATTTACACCTATTGCAAATGAGACATTATCATTTGTGTTTTTTACAATTTCTTTAATTTCGTTAGTAAAATCATTTAGGTAAAGTGTAAATGCTGTTTCTAAAACAGCTTGCTGCAATTTTATATTTTTATCTAAAGGGAAATTTAAAACTTTGCTTACTGCATTTTTTACAATTTGATTTTTATAAAAAATCGAGTGAGCATCAGAAAATGTAGAAATCAACTTTTTGCTATTCACAACGTTAAAATTTGAAAGAGTATTATCAATTTCACGTTCTAAATTTTCATAATATTCTTGCTTATTTATTTTTTTTGCAAACTCACTTTTAAAATTATCTACTTTTAATATTTTTTGAGGAAAGCATAGATTTGTTCCAAATAATAGCAGTAAAATAACTAAATTTACACGGGGTTTAATTCTCATTAATTCAAATCCAACATTAATTTAATTCCAAGTTAAATAATTATTTTTAAAGACAATAATGTTAAAACTATCTTTTTTTCTATACATAATTCTTGCAATTAATATATTTGCTCAAGATGGAGTCGTTAAATCTTATTACGGAAAAGGAAAG
>JBGSKB010000418.1:0-1624 GCA_041741395.1 Melioribacteraceae bacterium | reverse complement strand
GGGTAAGCAATTGATATTTAATATATTGAGCTCCAAACATCCTGTTCATGTGCAAAGTTTTACCACTCGTGCAGAAATTCTGGACAGTGGGGTGCAAAGTTTGCCCGCTGATGCTTTTGGGCTTAAAGCTGCTTGCAGATTATAAAATACATTGCAATCTTTGAATTGATATCAAAAATTAATGGCAGGCTGGTTTGCTAATGTTTAACATTAAAATTATTAAAAATGAAAAAAAATGAACTTAAAAAAAGCTTAAAATTGACAAAAATTGTCAATAATGAATTAAGCAAAAGTGATTTAGGAAAACTAAAGGGAGGTTATACTTCAGAATGCGCTAACGATTGTTATTGTGGTGGTGATGGAAAACATGGTAGTAGTGGTACTATTTCTCACGGAGATAAAGGAACTGTTGCTCAGTTTTAGTTAATTGTTAGAAGGAAAGGTTCTTTTGTGCGATTCTAAACAATGATACCTTTTTCAGAATCACAAATTGAACCTTTCCATTGTTAATTTTTAGATAGATTAACTTTAGCTGAACATATTACCAATTTAATCCATATTCATTCGATAACATGCAAATTCCACGAAAACGCTCAATCTTATTTTCAAATATAGAAATACTATTATTAATAGTTCTCTGCAGATAACTAATTGATATAATCATTTCTAATTAAATGATTTCATAATATTTTTTTCATCTTATAAATCAATAAATAAAGTGAAGAAAAATCAATCAATAATTAAGTTAAATACCGCTAATAATAATTATACATTATTTAAAAACATTAGAGTATTAACATATGTTAATCCAATAATGTTATATATAATTGAGAATTCAGAAAATAATTGTTTTTCAGAATTTGTTAATCAAATAAAGGATGGGAAAGAAATTAGAGGAATAGGATATATCACAAAAAGTGAAATTGAATATTATTTACAGAAACTAATTCTATTATATAGTATAAACAATAATGAAAATGATGAAATACCTAGTTATAGGGCAATAAGCTCAAATATTATATTATCAAATTTAGCAAATACCGGTTCACTCCTATTCGAATCTACTGAAAAATGCAATTTAAACTGTACTTATTGTTGCTATGGAAAGTTATATTCAAGTAAAGAAAAAAGGAGAAATAGAAATTTCAATATTGAATTAGCAAAAAAAATTTTAGACATTTATGTTAAAAAGTGGAATTCAGAACTTGCAGTTTCCACACATTCTTTCCATAAACTAGGATTTTATGGAGGTGAGCCACTAATTAATTTTAAATTTGTCGAAGAGTTAATTAATTATAGCAAATCCCTTAATATAAAACATAGGAAGTTTATATATAGCATGACAACAAATGCAGTTCTATTGTATAAATATATGGATTTTCTAGCAGAGAATAAATTTTTTTTATTAATTAGCCTTGATGGTAATTCGTTACATAATTCTTTTCGTGAATATAAAAATGGAAAGAAATCATTCAACAAAGTTTTTAGGAATATTAAACTGTTAAAAGAAAAACATCCTGTTTACTTTGAAAAATATGTAAAATTTAATGCAGTTTATAACAAAAATAGTAACATTGAGTATTCAGGTAAAAGTGTACCAGCTATTCAGCTCGAAAGTGTACCA
>JBGSKB010000417.1:0-2014 GCA_041741395.1 Melioribacteraceae bacterium | reverse complement strand
TAAAACTAGAATTGATAAAAATATTAGTTATTCAAAAATCAGAATTGTAAAAGCAATTTTAAAAGCTAATTCTATTTCTTCTGACTAGCTTTCAAAGTATCCAAATAAGTTTGAGAAAGATTGAAAAATTCGTTCCATTTTTCACTATCATATTGCAAAGCCCGGTAACTATTAAAATATGAAGAAGTATCAATTTCATATTTATTAAATACTTCAGCTTTTTTAATTTTCAAAGAATCCGTTCCCATATAGAAATCTTCAACAACCAATAAATCGACATAAACTTTTGAGAGAGTGTTAATATCAATACTTTTCTGCTCTGAACAATTAAGGAGTAAAAACGAAAATGTTGTAAGATAAATTGCAATTGTGTAATTACAAAAAGCGAATCTGAATTTGTCATTGCGAATCAAATCGATTTTTGATTTGACGAAGCAATCTTTTAAAAATTGCATAGTGAAAAATTATTTAACGAAATGTTGAACATCTAATTTATAATCATATTTTAAATTGTTAATTCAGATTCCGGAATTTCGTCTGAATGAAAACCTTGTTAATTTTTCTTACTTGCTTCAAAAAGAATTTTTTTCTCTTTCTCCGTTAAATTTTGATAACCACTTTGACTAATTTTATCTAAAATTTTATCAATCGTTTCTTGTGTAATTTTTTCATCATTTTGCTTAGTGGAATTTATATCATAAAATTCAGCTTCTTCCGCGTCTTTTTTTCCAAAACTAAAAGGACTTTTCTTTTTCTTGAAATTTAGATTTTCTGATCTGTCAGATTTTGATTTGAAATTCTCAAAAATCCTATCAAAATTATAATTGTTTTTTCTATCTAACATTACAAAAAGAAATCCAATAACTGCACCACCCAAATGTGCTAAATGTGCCACAAAACTTGCATCACCAACAGAAAGAAATTCAATCACCATCATAAAAACAATTAAATATTTTGCTTTAACTGGAATGAGAAAATATATATAAATTAACCTGTCCGGGAAGTACATTGCGAAAGCAACCATGACGCCGTATACTGCCCCAGAAGCACCAATAATTGGAGCAGAACCTGAACCTAATAGTAATTGTAAAATTCCACCGCCAATTCCGGCAAGTAAATAAAAAATCAAGAATTTCTTTGAACCCATAATATTTTCAATTTCCATCCCAAACATCCAAAGCATTAGCATATTGAAAAATATGTGAGAAAATCCACCATGTAAAAATTGGTAAGTAACTAATTGCCACGGCATAAAATTCCAATAAACATTACTAAAAGGAATTAATGCAAAATACTTTGTAATTAAATTGTCAAGAAGCACTCCGCTAATAACAATATTTTGAGCAATAATTGAAATAAAAAATACAATTCCATTTATTATCAAAATATTTTTTATAACCGGAGGAAAGAAACTAAATCCGCCAAATCCTCTTGGTCGATAATCATTATAAGCCATTAAAATTTCCTAAAATTAAATCTTTGTAATTACTTTTTGAATTTACTAAAATAAATCTTTAAATAAACTTGTGAATAAAATAAACCTCCGAAGCTATTTTCTTAAAATAAACTTCAGAGGTTTTGAATAATTAGACTAAAATAATTTGAAAAGGTTTCAGTTTTATTTATTTGATAATGCTTCAACTCCTGGTAAAACTTTTCCTTCTAAAAATTCTAAAGAAGCACCGCCACCGGTAGAAACATGTGAAACTTTTTCATCTAATCCAGCTTTTTTAATTGCTGCAGCAGAATCTCCGCCGCCAATTATTGTAATTGCACCTTTTTCGGTAGCTTCAACTAATGCTTCAGCAATCGCATTTGTTCCTAAAGCAAAATTATCAAATTCAAAAACACCCATTGGTCCATTCCAAACTATTGTTTTACTTGAAAGAATTACTTCTTTGAATTTCTCAATTGTTTTTGGACCAATATCTAATCCCATTTTATCTGCCGGCATTTTTTCAACCGAAACAACATCTGAAAGTGAGCAATTATCAAATTCCGGAGCAACAACAAC
>JBGSKB010000416.1:0-5114 GCA_041741395.1 Melioribacteraceae bacterium | reverse complement strand
TTTTCCTTTTTCAATACCGCCTAAATTTTCTATTTTACAAATAGTCCCTTGTTTATTTATGGAAAGCGAATAATTATTTAAAACTGGAGCCCCATCATTTTTATCAAGAACAGAATTAATAAGCGAATTATATCCATCTGGAATATTATTCTCATCAAGATCAACATTTAGAGGAGGGAAAATATTTTCGTAAGGATCAGGAATTTGATTATATAAAATATCCGCCCATTCAGTATAATTTTTAATAGGAATATTTTTTTCAATGCTCCATTGTAACAAACCTTCGGTTCTTGCAAGGAAGCCTTCCCAACCACCAAGTAAACCTT
Organism: Melioribacteraceae bacterium; assembly: GCA_041741395.1. Classification (GTDB taxonomy): domain Bacteria; phylum Bacteroidota; class Ignavibacteria; order Ignavibacteriales; family Melioribacteraceae. The sequence goes on along the minus strand of JBGSKB010000416.1, from coordinate 4,788 downwards.
CATATCCCCAAGTAAAATGGTTTTCACCAATAACAACATGATGTTTAGCAATTCTATCGGCTATATATTCTTTGCAATGTTCAAGTGTCCAAATATCATCTCTAAAGTCGCCAAAGTTCATCCCAAATTGGTTATCGTTATAAGTGTTGTATCCATTAAAAACCTTCAGTCCTGGATCTGGAAAAATACCTGCACATTTATATCCAAGGTCACTTCCAAGTGCCTGCATTATTTCATTTCTATGACATTGGACCTGGTATCCACCAGGTTGTATCCAAGCATAAGGTCTTTCTAACCCATAAAAATTTGCAATTCTTAGTGATTCTTCTGCCAAAGCCTTTATTGCATCTTTTGGAATATGAACATCATACATATGGAAATTATAAAATAGAACATTTTGATGTTGACCTAAATTAATATTAACAGGACTTTGCCAATAATCCTTAATTTCTACCATATCATCTGAAATCCAACCCGTCTTTGCATCAATAAACACAAGGGTATCTAAAAGTGGAAAGTAAAGATAACAATTTGATTCTGGGACGTTGGCAAAAATATGATCATTGCTAGTGACAATATTTCCATTAATATTTACTATACCGCTTCTTTTTGCGTCAGCAATGTTTGGTATATCATATTTTAATTCAATATCATTATTTCCAAAAATTCGATGAACGCCTGGATGGTTTTGAAAATATTCGGTTCCTAATTTGGTTGAGAACCAAAAAGTGTTATGCCAAGGTGTATGGTCCATCATTTCATGACCATGAGATTGCAAATTTTTTAGCATGGTTATATATTCAGGTGTAATTACATCAGTGCCTAAATTTATTGCAAACGTAAATTTTTGATTATAATTATTAAATAGAGATGCATATTCAGTATATCTTGCAATAGGTTGATCGTCATCGGTTCTGAAACAAATTCCTCCTTGTTTTTTAACATAGTTCGTTGGTTGAGATAAAATAGAGAAATTGAATGCAAATAATAGGAAAATGATTTTTGACAAAATTGAAAGTGAAATATTATTTTTAAAAAGCATTTATTTCTCTTTATAGAATTTAAATTTAGGTTACTAAAAGGATCTCATTCAGAATTTTCAAGCAAATCAATGTATTTTCTCTCATAATAATCGAATAAAATTCTATGTTTTTGACTAAAAAATATGTTTTATTAAAAGGTTATTAGTTGCAAAAAACAATATTTTTTTTAATAATTAACTTTATTATTTATAATCTAAAACATAATATAAGAATAATATAAATTCAAAATATTATTGTGATAAATATCAAAATATTTTTAATTTGTTTAATAAAGTGAATAGATTCAATTTGGTCAAGAATAAAATGATTTATCAAAAAATGTTTCAGTAAAACAATTAAATGTTTTATAAATAATTCAATTGATTTAAATATTCACTTAAGTTTTGCTTATACTTAACCAACCTATTTTCGGATAACTCTAGACATTTTAAATTCCTGGTGTTTTGCAATATGCCCTTGCAACAGGAACTTAATATATATTTTTGGCAGTTTTGAATTGAAATTGTTTTAATGAAAAATATTTTTAATAAACTTTCTGATATTAATATTTAAAAGAAAGAAATAAATTAACAACAAAACCGACGTAGTTTATTTTTACTTAATATAAACCATTCGGTTTGTAAGATAAATTTTTCCATTTGAAAGAACGTAATAATAAATTCCACTTGGTAAAGTTGAGGCATTGAATGTTACTTCATAATCACCATAAGGCTTATATTCGTTTACTAGAGTAGTTATTTCTTTGCCCAGAATATTATAAATAGCCAATTTAACGTTTGATTTTACATTTTCTTCAGTCAACGGTATTGAATAATGTATTGTAGTTGTTGGATTAAAAGGATTCGGATAATTCTGAGATAAACTGTATTCAATTGGTAATGAAACATTTTGAGAAATATTTGTTGATATTTGTATAAATTTTGCAATTAAAGTTCTTTGGTAAGTAACTTCAAAAGTATATATCGAATCAATTGAAACTAACAAAGAATCTTCATACCACCCTTTAAATTTCCATCCTTCATTAGGGATTGCAACAATTGCAATAAATTTATCTTTAATGTATTTACCACCACCAACAACAATACCACCGTTTAATGAATCTGAAAATAATGTAATCTCAAAATATTTTGAACCTGTTTGATATATAAATAAAGTATCTGATAAACTGGAATTACTAATTGAAAGTGTGCCTTTCCTTTCATCTTCAGAAGAATTTTTGGAATAATTTACCAAAATAGTATCTATATTTAATCCTGAAAATTTATCTACATTCAACCAATTATTATTGTTTGTAATTTGCCAATCCGTGTTTGAGTAAATAATAAAGTTAAACGAACTACTATCATTTTCCAATTCAATTTTTTTTTGGAGCACTTCAATATATTTTTTTGCAAATTGCTTAATGTAGATAGTGGTAGTCAAATTAGTATCAGAAATTGTACAGTATGATTCTCTGAAATTAGCCGAATTGTTTTTACAACAAAAAACAGAAACTATAGTATCATTGTTTCCGCTTGAGGGAGAAAAAATTAGCCAGTCGATATTTTCATTTATGTGCCATTCCGTATTAGAATTAACAACTAATTCAAAAGAACAACTATCAGCATTGAATTCTATATTAGAAGGAGAGACATTTAAGAATTTCTTTGCTGATTGCTTAACTTCAACTATTAATGTAATATTTTCATCAGTTAAAATAAAGGAAGAAAATCTATCAAAAAAAGTTAGATTATCATCAATGTAGAGCATAATTCTTTTATCATTACTGCCGCTAGTATCGGAAAGTGAAATCCATTCAGTATTCTCATGTATCTGCCAATTTGTGTTTGAATAAATTGTAAGATCAACTGAACTACTGTCACATTGAAATTCAATTTGCGAAGGATTTATTTCAAGATATTTTTTTTCAAGTTGTAGTACATTTACCTTTTTAGTTATTGTACCATTTGTTATTGAAAGTGATGCTTCCCTCGAAAAAACAATTGGATTTTCGCCATAATATACTAAAACACTCCCATAATTTTCTCCCTGTAAAGGAGAAGCGGAAAGCCATTCTGTATTTTCATTTACTTGCCAACTAGTATTAGATGAAACCGAAATATTAAAATTTCCTGACTCCCTGTTAATTATTATATTGTCAGGCGATATATTTAAATAGTCTTCCTCATAAAAATTCGAGGCTATATAGTGGTACAAATATAAATGACCAAAACCAACATACCAGACATTTTTTCTGTTGCAAATGTAATCTAAATGTTGATTCATATAAGGTTTTTCCCAATCACCAACTTCTTCAATATCATTGGGGTGAATTGTAAAATGATAAATATCTCCATTTTGAATAACTCTATCAAATGTCTGTTTTAACATATTGATATCAGAAACACCTTTAAAACTTTGATAAACTCCACCTACTTCATATACTGCCCCAACTCTATTAAACATGTTAAAATCAAAATTCCAGTTTGTAAAATTATATTCATTTATATCGACTGTTCTGTTAATTAAATAGCCATTACGTCCGGTAACACTGTCAATAGGAGTTCCCCATCCACCAAAAGGATAAATGTACGAATATATATATTCTTTGTTACCATTTTTGTATAATGACGGTAAATTCAAATTGTTTATGAGATCATTTTTTGAACCAACAACCTGTAAATAAATATCTTCGTACGGTGGATGTTTGTGAGTTTTGCTGTGGGAATCAATTTCTACAAATCCCAAGTCAAGCTCTTTTTGCAGATCTTGCCAATCCTTTTCATACATATATCCTGTTACAGCACCGCAGGATAGCCATAAATTACGTGATCTGAAAGCATGAAATGCTTTACTGAAACCTTTTGAATGTTGAATTAAATCATCGGCAGTTGTAGTAACTACTCCATCTCGATTATCATAATATTTACAAATGCCTAAAAATGTTGTATTGATAAATTCACCTGAATCATTTGTCAGTGTCAGATAAATTGAATCACTAATTGAACTAAAAGCGACAGAGATAAATGCTAAATTATTGTTATAATCAAATCTTACAACTTCAATTCCGTTAAAAAAGTCATTTGATGTTTTTTCAATTATTTTTTCCCAATTCATTTCACTATTAAATTTTCTGTGTACAGTCAAAGCAGAACTATTTTGAGGTAATTCAAATTGATAAGTAACAGGGTAGGCTAGGCCATAATTTTTATGAATTTCATTGTTTACTGCTAAAATAGTTTCATTTTTAATGTTTTTAAAAATATGAAATTTTGTCTCTGCAAAAACCTGAGAAAATTTACCAATTAATAACAAAAAAGATATCAAGATTAAATATTTCATATAATTTTATAAATTATCTTTTATTGTGCAATCATAATTAAAATAATTTGAAAAGTAAAAAAATATTTTATATCACAATAAATAAAATAAATTTGAAGGATTGCATAAAATTACAAATATTGTATGGTTTTACTTATTATATTATTCCCGTATATTTACTTCCAAAAACAAATTTTATTGTTTATTAAATTAAAAGTAATGTTTACATCGTTTAAGTACCTAAAATATATTATTTATACAGATTATTTTAGAATAACCGAATATTTATCCTTTGGAAATTTTCTTAAATCTTTGAAAGTGCACGGCTTTGTGAAGGAAAATCATTTGCAACAGGCTATTGTAGAAAGCGAAGAAAATCATGGCCCAGAATTGGCAGTCATGGCGGGTTACATAATTAATAAAAAAGCAAAGAAAGAAATTTTGA
>JBGSKB010000415.1:0-2539 GCA_041741395.1 Melioribacteraceae bacterium | reverse complement strand
TTTTTCTTTTCTTTTTTAGAAAGGTTAAAAAGTTTTTGCATAACGAATAAAAAAAATTGTAGTTCTTTTATTAAAATTGCAAAAATTATATAATACTTGCGAATTTAAAATATTTGAAAGTTGGAAATTTATGAAAATGAGATGAAAATAAATTACGGTTCTATTAATCTTCCAACCATAATACCAGTATGTTTTTCCACGTTTTTTACATAATCATCAAGCGGTAATTTTGTTATTTCAATTTTATTGCCTTTTAATGGTGCGTGCATAAAATGAATTTTTTCATCTTCCATTTTTACAGCAATTCCGGTATGTGAAATATCCAAACCATTTATTCCAGTTGTTAGTAAAATTATATCACCGTTTTGGATTTTATCTTCTACACATTCTATAAATTTTTCTGGAACGTAATAGTATTTACGATTATTAATTGAATCTTCAACTGATTTCATTTCTTCAATGAAATTAGGATTATTTTTTAATTGCTTATAACTCTCAGAATGTGTACTCATAAAATCAATTTTTTTATTATAAGAAATTCCACCAATTTCTTCCGTAACATTTTTTACAATTCCACGTGTTGAATTATCATAAAGCCAATCGGAAGCATAATGAAGTCGGGATGGATAATCATTAATTATTCCATTTCTATATCTTACATTTGTAAGCTCATTTTGATAATCTTCAAAAGTTGTTTTACCTTTTTTAATACATCTTGCAAAAACCAAAGAGCTTTCAAAAAAAGTATAACAATCCAAACCGGAAAAATGAATTACAAGTTTTTCGTTTTCACCTTTTTCCAAAGTGAAAGCTTCATATTCCAAACCTAAAAACGTTTTTCCAATTTCCACAATTACATCATTTATGGGAAGTTCTGATAAATTTTTTGAAACTGCAAATTCAAATTTTGATTTGCAAATATTCACATCTTCGTCTGTGTAAATTGCCTGCGAAAATAAAGCGGAATTAAAAATAAATAATAAAAAAAATAAAATTTTCATATTGGCAAATCATCCTCACCGTTTGAAGAAGAAATTTCTTCTTCAAAACTTGAATGAAACATATCTAAGTTTTCAAATCGCGCAAAATCTTTTACAAACTTAAGTCGCACATCTCCGGTTGGACCGTTACGCTGCTTGCCAACAATAATTTCTGCAATTCCTTCGGTTGATTCACCATCAGCAAATTGAGTAATTCCATAGTATTCTGGACGGTTTAAGAAAATTACAACATCCGCATCTTGTTCTATTGAACCGGATTCTCTTAAATCTGAAAGCTGAGGTCTTTTATCACTTCTCGATTCAACGGCTCTGTTAAGCTGCGAAAGTGCAATTACTGGAACATTCAATTCTTTTGCAAGTGCTTTTAATGATCTTGAAATTGTAGAAATTTCTCTTTCTCTACTATCCATTCTTGAACTGGATGACATTAACTGTAAATAATCAATTACAATTAGTCCAATATTTTTTTCAGCTTTTAATCTTCTTGCTTTTGCTCTAATTTCTAAAACAGTTTGACTTGGTGTATCATCAATATAAATTGGGGCTTGAGAAAGTTTATGTGCAGTTCTGCTTATTCTTGGACCATCTTCAGCTTTAAACTTTCCGGTTCTTACACTGTGTGCATTAATTCTCGCTTCAGCGCAAATTAATCTTATTACAAGTTGAATAGTTGCCATTTCTAAACTAAAGATAGCGATAGGGACTTGATTATCAACCGCGGCATTTCTTGCGGCAGAAAGTGCAAAAGCTGTTTTCCCCATTGAAGGTCTTGCGGCAACAATGATTAAATCGGATTTTTGAAAACCGCCAAGCATATCATCCAAACCAAAAAATCCGGTTGGAACGGAGAAAGATGAAATATTTTTGGAGTGTATTGCCTCAATATGTTCAATTGCTTCTCTTACTGCGCGATCCATAGATTTGTATGATTCTTTTAAACCAGCTTCAGTAATTTCAAATATTTTAGATTCTGCGGAATCCAAAATATCAAAAACATCATCTGTTCCATTATACGCACTTGTTGCAATTTCCATTGAAGAATTTATAAGTTTTCGAAGTATCCACTTTTCTAAAATTATTCTTGAATGATATTCAACATTTGCAGCGGACGAAATATTTTGTGCTAATTTACTAATATAAACTGGACCGCCGGCTTGTTCTATTTTATTATTCTTTTTTAATTCTTCATAAAGTGAAACCGAATCAATAGGTTCATTTGATTCATATAGTGAAAGCATCGCTTCGTAAATTAATTGATTTTTTTTATCATAAAAACATTCTGATTGAATTGCTGAAGCAACTTTATCAATTGCATCTCTCTCAAGCATTATTGCACCCAAAACTGCTCTTTCAACTTCAACTGCTTGAGGTGGTTGATTTACTGCATTTCTTTGATTTTGTAATTCTTCCATAATAAATTTTATTTTAAACTATCATAAAGTTTTCTAAATTTCTGAATATCTTCCCAGCATCCTCTTTTCCAATTTGGATTTCTTAATAATGCTGCTGGATGATAAGTTACCATTGTCTTTATTCCA
>JBGSKB010000414.1:0-7678 GCA_041741395.1 Melioribacteraceae bacterium | reverse complement strand
TCCGGAACAAGGAAAACTTTCAATCATTTCTCCAACTAATTGAGATAATGGTTTTCCTTCCAAACTTAATAATTCTAAAATCAAAAGAAATGGAATTAATCCACTATCTGAATAATAATTATCTCTAAAATAATGATGAGCTGACATTTCTCCGCCGTAAATTGCATTTACTTCCCTCATTTTTTGTTTGATAAATGCATGACCGCTAACTGATTCGATAGCAATTCCACCGGCATTTTTAACTTCATATAACGTATTCCAAACTAACCTTGGATCATGAACAATTTTTTCTCCCGGAAATTTCTTTAATAATGATTTTGCTAATAATCCAACAATATAATATCCCTCAATAAAATTTCCCTTTTCATCGAAGAAAAAACATCTATCATAATCTCCATCCCAAGCAACTCCTAAATCAGCGTTTGATTTTTTCATTGCATCAATTGTTGATTTTCTATTTTCCGGAAGAAGCGGATTTGGAACTCCATTTGGGAAAGATGAATCGGGATTGTGATGAACTTTTATCATTTCTATCGGCAAATATTTTTCCAAAGAATCCAGTGCTGGTCCAACACAACCGTTTCCGGCATTAACTACAACTTTATATTTATCAATTTTTTTTGCATCGTAAAATTTTGATAAACTTTTAATAAATTCTTCCATAATATCAAGAGTTTCAATTTTACCTTTTTCCACAGCAACTTCGCCTAAATCATTATTTAGAATCATTTGTTCAATTTCATTTAATCCGGAATCATATCCCATAGGTTTTGATCCGTGTTTAACAAATTTTAATCCATTATATTCCGGTGGATTGTGGCTTGCGGTAATCATAACTCCGCCATCTGCATTAAGAAATGGTGTTCCGAAATAAATCATTTCTGTTCCGCAAAGTTCTAAATCAATAACATTACATCCGGCATCAGATAATCCATCTGCTAGAGCTTTAGAAATTTCCGGAGAAGATTCTCTTACATCTCTGCCAATTAAAACTTTATTTGCATTTTGATGTTTTACAAAAGCTCTTCCAACTTTGTAAGCTAATTCTGTGTTTAATTCTGCGGGAACTTTTCCTCTAATATCGTAAGCTTTAAAACCGGGAATATGAGCCATTTTTACCTCAATTTTTATATTGAATTACTAATATTCTAAAAATACAAAAACATAATTTATTTAGGATAAATTTTTGCATAGCAAAATTGATTTTTCAATTCTATTTTTCGCACGTAATTTAGGAATTAAAAAATCAAAAACTCCAAAATAGCAAAGTGCAGCAATCTCAATTGTTCGTCATTTTTCACAATTCAATCAAACCAAATTTATTCAGAACAAGATCAATTATGCAATTTTTGCAAGTTGGAAGCAATGCATTCTCATTTAGTTCAATGCGAAAATTGTCAATCAATTATAAATTTTATTCCATTAATGAAACACGAAACTGCAATTGTTTTTTATGTAAAAAAATGTTCAAATTGTCTTGGAACAATTAAAGATGAAAAACAATTAACACCAAATTATTTTCCCGAATCTTTTATTTAAATTATACTTATAAAATCTCATAATCTTCAATGCAAATTTTCGAAAACGAAATAATTTTTAACTTGTGAAATATCAATTCGTAAAAAAATTTTATCATTTTAACAAATTATGAATATTGATAGTTTTATTTTAGACTATCAAATTTGTAAAATGCAAAGCTAATTTTTAAGTTTACACAGTGTTTACAAATCTAAAAGGAGAACGATGAAAAGCTACTATTCCAGAATTTCCATATCAATTTTAATATTAATATTTTTTACTCAAGTTAATTTTGCTCAACAGAATGATGAACAAATTGCAGAATCAGATATTTTTGATACTGGCAAAATGTGGACTTTCGATTACCCGCCAATTCAATATATTAGTGAGACCTATGGATTTACTCCAACAGATGAATGGTTTGAAGATGTGAGATTATCTGCATTAAGAATTCCAAGCTGCACAGCATCTTTTGTTTCTGAAGATGGATTAATAATGACAAATAATCACTGCTCAACTTGGCACAGAGATGCAGTTGAAAAAGAAGGTGAAAATTTAGAAAAAACCGGTTTTTATGCAAAGAATTTAGATGCTGAAAGAAAAGTGCCAAATATGTTTGCTGAACAATTAGCTTTTATGGTAGATGTAACCGATGCAATTAATGAAGCTATTGAAACCGGCTCAACCGATGAAGAAAAAATTACAAACAAAAATAATAAAAGCAAAGAATTGGTTGAATATTACAATAAAGAAACTGGATTGGATTGCCAATTAGTTTCATTATTTAATGGTGGAAAACATTCAATTTATGGTTATAAAAGATATGATGATGTAAGATTAGTTTTTATTCCGGAAGAATCAATTGCTTCTTTTGGCGGTGATCTTGATAATTTTACCTATCCACGCCATGATTTAGACTGCGCATTTTTTAGAGTTTATGACGAATCTGGAAATCCGGTTACTTCAAATAATTTTTTCAAGTTTAGTAATGAAGAAGTTCAAAAAGATCAAGTAATTTTTTCAGTAGGAAATCCTGGGTCAACAAATAGATTAAAAACAGTTGCCCAAATCGAATATAACCGAGATATTACCTTTAGAAACAGAGCATTTTTACTGGACACATATTATAATTTGTTGGAAGATTTGAAATATCAATATCCAAATAGAGCTGATGAATTTGAAGAAATTAGGCGAAGAATTGGTAATGGTCAAAAAGTATTTCATTATACACAAGCTGGATTGATGGATCCTTATATAATTGCCAGAAAAAGAGATTTTGAAAATAAAATTAGAGCAGAAGTTGAAGCCAACGATGATTTGCGAACAAGGTATAATCATATTTGGGATGCGATAAGTAAATTAAGAGAAGAAATGAAACCGGTTGAAAGTCAGCTTTCGGCTTACCGTCAGACAAGATTTTTAGGTTCTCAATATTTTGATATTGCTCAAAGTATTATAGAATTTGCAGAACAAATGAATTTACCTGAAATAGAAAGAAATCCAAAGTATAATGTGAAAAATATAGATTCATTAAAAAATTTACTTTTCCCGGAATCATTTGATTCAATTTTAGAAAATGCAAAGTTGGAAGTTCAGCTTGATTATATTAGAATGAATTTAGGTAATGATAATAATTTAGTTCAAAAACTTTGCGGAAGTTTTCAAGGAAGTGAAGCTGTGGAATATTTACTGAGCAAATCCGAACTTGGTAATAGAGAAAAAACTTTGAAGTTTCTTGAAAATAATTCTTATGATATTTTAAATTCAAATGATCCATTTTTATATTTTGTAAAAAACACAAAAGGTAAAGTTAATGATCTAACGAAAAAATCAAAAGAAATTAACGATACCGAAAGTATTTTAGAAAATATGCTTGGTAAAGTTCTTTATGAAATTTATGGAACGGAAATTCCTCCGGATGCAAATTTTACTTTAAGAATTAGTGACGGAGTTTTAGAAAGTTTTGATTATAACGGAACTAAAGCAATTGAGAAAACAACTTTCTATGGAATGTATGATAGATATTACGGAAGTGAAAAAACTTATCCTTGGAATCTACCAGCAAAATGGACTGAACCGCCGGCAGATTTTGATTTATCAACCACATATAATTTTATTTCAACAAATGATATTGTTGGTGGAAGTTCCGGAAGCGCCGTAATAAATAAAGATGCTGAAATTGTTGGACTTGCTTTTGACGGAAACGTTGCAAGTATAATTGGTAATTTTATTTATTTGCCGGAAGATAATAGAATGGTTTCGGTTGCTTCTCAAGCAATAATTGAAGTATTGGATAAAGTTTATAAAGCTGAAAGAATTGTCGAAGAATTAAAAACCGGCAAAATTGCTGATTAATATTTTCACTTTGTGCTTTGGTAATATTTAAAATTACTAAAGCACAAATCTTATAAATATCTCACCAAAAAATCTATAATTCTTTTCTTAAAATTTGTGTAAGGCGGAAAAATAATTTTTAACAAATTTAAACTTCCGCTTTTAATATAAGATCGTTCATTCGAAAAAGTTTTAAATCCCGCAAAACCATGCGATCTACCAATCCCACTATTTTTAACTCCGCCAAAAGGTAAATTATAGTGATTAAACTGAACAACTAATTCATTAATTCCCACACCGCCGGATTGCGTAAAAGATGTAATTTTATTTATTGCATTTTCATTTTTGCTGAATATGTAAATTGCCAAAGGAGAGCTAAGTTTATTTATCCAATCAATTGCTTCTACAATTTTTTCATACTCGATAATTGGTAAAATTGGTCCGAAAATTTCTTGTTCATATATTTTGCAATTTTTACAATTTGTCAAGATTAGCGTCGGTTCAATGAATCTGTCCTCTAAATTATTTTTACCGCCATAAAGAATTTTGCTTCCGTTTGTAAGAGCATCTTCAATCATTTCCGTTAATTTATTGTGATGCTTATCAGAAATAATTCTTGCATAATCTCCATTCGTCTGAATATTCCCATCAATATTTTTATAAAATTTTTCAATTGATTCAATAAGATTTTTTGAAAACTGATCGGTAATCTTTTTATTAACTAAAACATAATCCGGAGCAATACAAGTTTGACCTTTATTTAAAAATTTTCCCCAAACAATTTTTTCCGCAGAAGATTTTAAATCAGCCGTTTCATCAACAATAACGGGAGATTTTCCACCAAGTTCTAAAGTTACTGAAGTTAAATTTTTCGCTGCTGATTTTGCAATAATTTTTCCAACTTCAGTACTTCCAGTAAAAAATATATGATCAAAATTAAATCCTAAAAGTTCGGAAGAAATATTTCTATCGCCGCGAACAACTGCAACTTCATTTTTAGGGAATAATTCAGTAATTATTTCTTCAATTAATTTTCCCGTATTCTCAGAAAATTCACTTGGTTTTATTAACACAACATTTCCCGCAGAAATTGCAGAAACCAGCGGACCAATTGTTAATAAAAAAGGATAATTCCACGGAGAAATAATTAATACATTTCCTTTTGCTTCATATTTAATATACACTTTGTGCGTTAAAAGAGTAAGTGTTCTTTCTACACTTTGCGGATTTATCCATTTCTTCAGATTACGTTTTGCATGTTTTATTTCAGAAAGAACCGGATAAATTTCAGTTAAATCAGTTTCCTCAAAAGATTTTTTAAAATCACTGTGAATAGCAGTTTTGATCCTAATTCTATTGGATAAAATCCATTTTTGAATATTATTTAATTTTTGAATTCTCTCTTTTGCAGAAGAAGATTTTTGCTTTTGCTTATTTTCAAATTGAAGATTAAATAATTCCTTTCTCATTTAAATTCTTTTTATGAAATAATTTTGATTCTAAAATTAGCGAATCATTTTTGGAAATTTAGTTTTTATTTTCACGTTTAGAATGAAATATTATTTGTAATTTTTAGCTATAAAATTTATTTCAAAAAATGGATAAAAAATGATTTCAAGAAAAATAAAAATCTATACTTTTTTAATTATTTCTCTAACAACAAATTTAGTTTTTACACAATCAAATTTTTATGAACTACTTGATATTAATGAAACAAAATGGTCGATTGATGATTTTGGAAAAATGTGGACATTTGATAAAGTTCCAGTTGATAAATTTGAAGCTGCGTATGGATTTAAGCCATCCGAAGAATGGTTAAATGATGTTCAAAAATCTGCTCTGCAATTTGAAGGTGGATGTTCTGCTGCTTTTGTTTCGGAAGACGGTTTGATAATGACAAACCATCATTGCGGAAGAAATGAATTGTTTACAGTTCAAAAAGAAGGAGAAAATTTATTAAAAAATGGTTTTTATGCAGAAGAACTTGAAGACGAAAGAAAAATTGAAGGGCTTTTTGTAGATCAATTAATTCTAATAAAAGATGTAACAAATGAAATTAAAAATTTTATGAATTCCGGAAAAAATGATAATGAAAAAATTAAACTGCGCGATGAAATAAAAGATTCGTTAGTTAATAAATACAATATAGAAACCGGGTTAAACTGTAAAATTGTTACACTTTATTACGGCGGAAAATATTCACTTTATGGTTACAAAAGATACAATGATATTCGTTTGGTAATGGTTCCGGATTTTCAAATTGCAGCAACCGGATGGGATTGGGACAATTTTACTTATCCAAGATATGAATTGGATTTTATGTTTTACAGAGCTTATGAAAATGGAAAGTCAATTAAAACTGAAAATTATTTTAAGTGGAGCAAAAATGGCGCTGATGAAAACGAACCAATTTTTGTTGTTGGTCGCCCGGGAAAAACTGAAAGATTACTTTCTTTTGCTGAGTTAGAATTTTTAAGAGATTTTACATTTAAAGAAAGTTTAATAGGATATAATTCAATTTATCAAGCGTACTTTGATCTTTATGAATATGATTTAGAAAATGATGAGCTTCTAAATAGGGTTATGGGATTTGGAAACGCGAGAAAATCTTACGCCGGAAGATTGAGCGGTTTGAAAAATGAATTTATTATGAAGAAAAAATTAGATTTTGAAAATGAGTTGAAAGAAAAAGTAAAATTAAATTCCGAGTTAAATGAAAAATATGGAAATCTTTGTTTTAGATGAACTTAAAAATTATTCAACACAAAATACAGTTTTAAGATTTACTAGAATTATTCGTCCGGTTTATTTTAATATTGCTGAGGGCTTGATCGAACTTGCTGAACAAAAGAAATTGCCAAATGAAAAAAGATTAGAAAATTACAAAGATGGGAATATTCAAAAAACAATTAATAGTAAATTTCCGGATTCAATTAATACAGAACTTGAAAATAATTTTCTTAAGGCACATAAAAATTTTATCTCAAAATTACTTGGTGAAGAAAATGATTTGTATAAAATTCTTTACTCAAATTTTAATATTGATGAGTTATTAAAAGTTTCCAAATTAACTAAGAAGGAAAATTATTTAAAATTTGCCGAGTTAAGTTCTGAAGAAATATTAAATAGTGATGATCCGTTTATCAAATATATTCTAGAGATAAAAGAAATTAGTGATGATATTAAACCTAAAATTACAGAACTAAATAATACTCGTGAGGTTCTGAATCAATCATTAGGAGAAGTTATTTCATCGTTGTTTGAAGATAAAATCCCCCCGGATGCGACTTCCACATTGAGAATTTCCGATGGTGTGATAAAGGGTTATGAATATAACGGAACATTAGCTCCCGGAAAAACAACATATTTTGGTTTGTGGGACCGTTATGAATCATTTAATAAAAAAACTTATCCTTGGGGATTGCATGAAAGATGGAAAATTCCTCCGGACGATTTGGATCTTTCAACATCAATTGGATTTGCATCCACAAACGATATTGTTGGCGGAAATAGCGGAAGCTCTGCAATAAATACTAACAAAGAAGTTATTGGATTAGTTCATGATGGAAACATTGAAAGTCTTGCCGGCGATACAATTTTTTTAGAAGAAAATAATAGAACGGTAGCTACAGATTCTAAAGGATTAATTGAAGCTTTGAAATATATCTATAAAACTAAAAATTTAGTTGAAGAATTATTAAATGGTAAATTGGATTGATATTATTCAATTCCAAATAACCTTAATCCATTTACTGTAATAAAAGTTGCAACGTATGCAAATCCGGTAAAAATAATAATTTGAAAAATTGGAATTCTCCAATGTCCC
>JBGSKB010000413.1:0-2122 GCA_041741395.1 Melioribacteraceae bacterium | reverse complement strand
GGGATAGTTCTACACTCGTAACATGATTTGTTAGAAATGCACCACCAGTTCCACACCCGGACAGTAAGACAAAGAGAGAGATTACAATTAACGAAATAGTAATATTCTTCATTTTAGTTCTCCTATTTTTTGATACTCTACACATCATTTTTATTTATTGCCTAACGGAATACTCCGTCAACTGACGGATTACTGAGTTTATCCCGATAACTATCGGGACCGCCCAAACTTGCCCGCCATCTTTTTGACAGATGGTTTATTTTACAAGATTGCCCCGATTCATTAGGGATCGTGTAAATTTGCTGGGTATGTTTACTTTTTAATTTTAGAAAATAATACCTCTAATATGGTCTCGTATTCTTCGTTATTAACTGGATATTTCATTTTTAATACTATTTCATCTTGATTAATTTGATTAAAGGTTTGAACCAATAAACTATTATGCCAGCTTAAGGCTAAAGTATTTTCATTTATAAAATTACATGTAGCTTTCATAAATTCTCCGGAATCTTCAAACCACCAATATCGATATATTTCAGTTCTTTTATCCCAAACAAATATTGCATGTGCAGAACTTTCTGTTTTTGATAACTTTGCATGATAATCAAAAGTGACATATTTATTGTTCAATATTCTCTTGAATTCCCCTTTCCCTTCACCAAAATCATTTTCGCTAAACTGAGTTTTTGGTACTATATATTTTAAATTCCAGGTTCCAAGCATAAAATTAAATTTATCCATTGGATCTAATTCTTTGCTCATAATTTCTAACCTTCTTTTTTAGTAAACCTAACGATAACGCAAATCCCAAAGGAATTCATTTTGATAACCCGCTACCCGCCTCAGTTAGTTAATAGATTATTGAGTGGGATTAAAATTTACATTCTAACTTTTGTTTTGCACAAAATCCAAACTGAGCGAAGCAGCTTGCCTCGGTTCATCCGGGGTCGTTTGCTGTCCCGCTTGTTTTTAGCGGGAATTTGTTTGTTATGCATATATTTTAATTCATATAATTCAATGAATATAAACCTTTTATTACTAGGATGATAACTGCTAATATTAATAATAAAAATGCTTTTTGTCTATCAAATGATTTACCTTCTCTGATAAATTTCTTTTCTGTGTAATCAAGAATGGGTTTATTAAATATTATGATAATAGAAGCAGCAATAAATGGTAGTAATACAAATATATTCATATTTAATAATTCTATTTTTTCTTTTGAAAATTCTAAAATTGTTTGAAATTATAATTACCCGGAATTTCTTTGATTTAATTTCTTATTATTTTTTTTAATTCCTTAATAAGTGAAATTATATTTCTAGCTTCCAAAACATTTATCTAATTTTTTAATATGCATAACGATTTCTATCTTACGACCTTATAAAAATAAATTATTAAAAATAACATTTAATAAGTGTGCCCTTTCTCTTCTCCCGAAGGGATGGATTAACAAAATTATATTTTTAATTTTCCCAAAATAAAAATAAGGAGTCCATATAATGAACATTAAAGTCATTGTTTCAAAAAGGTACTTTCTAAAAAACAAAATAATAATTGGTTTAAATAACAAGTTTAAGGTATTGGATTTTTCCAACTTCTCACTTGGGAGCCAACTGGACTATAGGCACCTCAAGGCACACGATTTGTTTGGTATATGCAATTTTAATATTTGCTAATTCTCTTTTACAAGTTTGTAATATTCAGATTTAGAAAAATCATCAGTTATTGATTTACTTTTTTTAATAAAATTAAATGAAAAGTCGCCAAGTTGAGACAAAACCAAACTAGACTTTTGAGGAATATTCCATTTTACTTGGACAATCCAGTTTTTATCATTAACTGATTTCACTTTTGTTACTTTTCCTTTACTGCCTATTGGAACTGATGGAAAATCGTTTAATGCTTCAATATTTTGTCCGATTTTTTGTTGAGCTTCTTTATAAGTGAAATAATTGATTTTCATTATTTTATTCCTTTTTATTATAAACTTACTTTTTTATAAAATATTATCCGATTACTTTTTACTATTTTTATTACATATAACGATTTCTATCTTACGACCTAATAAAAATAAATTATTAAAAATAGTATCTAATAAGTGTGCCCTTTCTCTTGAAAT
>JBGSKB010000412.1:0-2254 GCA_041741395.1 Melioribacteraceae bacterium | reverse complement strand
ATCCAATATCGCTGGCGTTTTTCTTAAAATAATTCTTTTTGGGAGTAATAAGAAATGAGTATAATTATAGAATCTATCCCCTACTGCATCTAAAGATTCTTCAGAAGTCATCCAGTTTAAATAGTCAAAACCAGACAAGTTTATTGGATTTGTATAAGCTCTTAAGGTTATTTCATCATCGTTGGTATAAAATGGGAAATAAGATAAAACTAATTCTCTTATTGTTTTGTATATAGGATCTCTCCATGTAAGAGTGTAATATTTTGATTGCGCCATTGCACCCCATAATCTCCCAGATTTGAAGGGAGATATAAAATGGTAATCCTCGTAAAGACCTGCGAGTTCTATTAAAATGGGTCTATGATTATTGACACGCATTGCAGCAGCTGCAACTAATGCACCTTCTAAACAATGTACGTTTCCTTCTCTCAAAACTCTTCTTGGAGATTTACAAACATAATCTTCGTCACCACAAAAATTATATTTAAGAGAGTCTAAATAGTCTTGAACTTTTTCTGGGGTATTTATTGATTTAAAAAAGTCAAGTTCAGCTTTGTTTAGTTTTAAATTTACCATTAAAAATCGAAACTTTTTTCTCTTTTTAAATCTTTTGTTTTATAACCTTTTTTAAGTGGTGACATATTATTAATTTAATCTCCTTTAACATACCTATAACTGTCTTCTTCAAAATGTTGTGTAGAAATTTCTAATATTTTTGAATTTACCAAACCGTAAAATTGATGTGGTAAATTTTGGGAGATATGTATTATTTGATGTGGACGCATGATTAATATTTTCGGTTCACCAGGGTAACCTTCATTGTATAATCTCATTTCGACTAAACCTTCTAGAATACAAAAAGTTTCATCTTTTATTTTATGATAATGAATGCTACATTTTTTTCCTTCGTTTAACTCTAATATTTTTCCGCAGTATAAATTAGAATTAGCGAGCCATAATTCTTTGCCCCAACCCTTTTCATGAATTTCTGGTTTTAATACGTCTTCTAAGTCCATATAAGTTGTATTAAAAATCAGTTTTTAATGTTTATGCTAAACAAATCTATTATTCTTTTTTAGATTTTAAATATTCTATTATTGCAGGTATTACAGAAATTATTATTATTGCAACTATGAATATTGAAAAATTATTTGCTACGAACGGAATATTACCAAATAAATAACCACCAAAGATAAATAAAGCAACCCAGGAAACTCCACCAATAATATTATAAGTTATGAAACGGCCATAATTCATTTTTCCAATTCCGGCTACAAATGGAGCGAATGTTCTTATTATTGGGACAAATCTTGCTATTATTATTGCTTTGTTGCCGTGTTTATCATAGAATTTTTCGGTTTTTATTAAATGATTTTCATTCAACCATCTTGAATTATTTTTGAAAATTTTTCTTCCAAACCGATTTCCTATGAAATAATTTAGACTATCACCAAGTATTGCTGCTAGACTTAATAGTATGAAAAGTAAGAAAACATTTAACATATCTTTTGCTGCAAATGCTCCGGCCGCAAATAATAAACTATCTCCTGGCAATAATGGGAATATAACTAAACCAGTTTCTATAAAGATTATTAAAAATAAAAAAATGTATATTAATGGCCCTAATTGAGGTATTATTACACTTAAGTATTGATCAATATGGATTATGTTTTGTATTATTTCTAACATTGATTTAAGGATTAATTTTCAATGTTTTTATAGTTAATGGTTTATTGATTTAAATGAAAGCTTTTTCAAATACTGATTTTGCCAGAATATTAGTGGATGCAAATAATTTAATTTTTACATCTTCCTGTTTTATGAATAAAGGCAATTCGGTGCAGGCAAGAATTATTCCATCACATCCCTTATTAGCAAGAATGTGGATATCTTTTATAAGAAGATTGTGCATTTCTTCATAATCCTTACCATGTAACATTTTTTCGAAAATAAGCGAGTTTAATTTATCTTCCTCTTGTTCGTTTAAAATTTCAAAATCAATTTTTTCCTTGCTTAATTCATTCTGATAAAAATTGTTGTATACTGTAGTCTTAGTTCCAATAATCCCAACTTTTTTTACATTCGATTTCAAAACCTCCTTAACTACTTCTTCATGGATTGCAATAATCGGCACTTTCGAAAATTCTCTTAATTCATCTATTATAAAATGAATTGTATTGCATGGTGAAGCAATAAAATCAACATGATCATGAATCTTATCTATTTCTTTTTTTACAAGATTAAAAGTTAATTT
>JBGSKB010000411.1:0-3957 GCA_041741395.1 Melioribacteraceae bacterium | reverse complement strand
GATCAAATTGATTCGACATTTTTTCCTAAAAATTTAAATTAAAATTCCTTTCTGAAAATTATTTCATTATCATCATTTTTTTTGAGAAACTTCCAAAATCAGTTTTTATTGTGTAAAGATAAACACCGCTTGCAAGTTTTGATGCATCAAATTTAAATGTATGAAATCCGCTTAAAAAATTTGTTCTGTTTAAAACTATTCCGCTTTCTTCACCTAAAGCATTATAAATTCTTAAATCAACATTGCTTTGTTTGGGTAAATTAAATGAAATATTAGTAGTTGGATTAAATGGATTTGGATAATTTTGTTCAAGATAAAATTCATTTGGAATATTATTTTCATCAACGGAAACGCTTCCTTTTTCTAAATCTAAAATTACAATTGGAAATCTTTCGCAAGTACTTCCGTTTGTATAAAGTATTTCTAATTCGGGGTCTGAATCAAGATTAGCCAAAGAAACAATATCATATCTTCCGGGATTTGCTGTCGGATAAAGTGAATCAATAACTGAGATTTGATAATTATTTGAATCGGAAATTTCACCGCCCAAATATTCCATTCTTAAAATTGAAACTGCCGGTGTTGCAGCCCTTGTTCCAAAAATAAAATCTAAATTTCCATCATTATCCATATCACCGAATGCGTCATGTCCGCCATTAATTCTGCCATCGGGAGAAATTAAATTTGCATAGTTTGCAATAATATTTGTCGTTAATTCACTTGATTCATTTTCTTGAATTAACAAAACTTTATTTTGAATATTTGTACTATCCAATTGCCAACCGCTAATTACAATTTCTTCTTTTCCATCTTTATTTAAATCAACAGTATTTGACGATTTCCAAGATCCGCCAGGAATTATTCTTTTAATATTTTCTAAAATTGAGTAGACTCCGTTTTCATATTTCACCGGAGTTACACTGCCATCCGAATGAAATAAATAAACAGTTTTTCCAATTCTTGCAATATCGTAAATTGCACTTTCCGCTAAAGCGCTGCCCAAACCGGAAAATTCCATTTCCCAAACTTCACTTCCGTTTCCGTTATCGGGAATATTAGAAACTGAAATGATTCCAAATCTATAATTTACTTCTCTATCGGCAAAAATTAATTCCTCTTTTCCATCATCATCAATATCGTAAAGAAAAAACCTAAAAGGACGAACTTCAAAATTATCTTGATCTGTAATTGTCCATTTTGCACTTGGAGTTTCAAATCCAAAATTTAATTTTCCTAATTTATCATTTCCATTAGCTTCCCAAACCATAATTCTAACTGGATTTTCATTTCCTTCACCGAAATAATTTGCAGGTGCCCAAATTATTTCTTGTTTTCCGTCTTTATCCCAATCGCCATGTGTTATTGGTGCCCAGCTATTTTGTTGAAGTATATCTCTGCTGTATTCATCCCAAACCAACTGCCATTGAGTTCCGTCAAATTCATATTTATAAATTCTTGGAATTAACTCATTTCCACCAAGATCATTCATATTGTTAACAACATAAATTTCAATTTTACCATCATTATCAAAATCAACGCCGGCAATAATTTCACCAAATCCGCAATTTTCTATTTCCGGAACTAAAATGCTGTCGATTCTATTAAACTTATCATTTTGTGCAGAAAGAAAATTTGGAAGAATTAACAATGCACAAATAATATAAAAATTTAGAGTTCTTATCATTGAATTCCCTTTAAATTATAATTTGTGAAATCAGTTTGAGTTGAGTTTGAATATATTAAAAAAAAAATTTGCACACAAAAATTTATTTTAGAATTTTGGCATCTTCCAACCATAGAATTTCGCATGCTCCGCTTCCGGTATCAAACCTATTTATGGAAGTTTTCCAAATAAATTTCGAATCTTTGTCTTTTACATTTACAAGATATCCTTTAAGCAAAACAATATTTCCTTTTTTGAAATCATCAATTGTTTCTTCAATTTCTTCTTCTGCGGGAATAATATGAATATTTGAAGCACTTGATTCAATTTCATTTCTGGGAATAGGGAAACGGTCTGTGCGCCAAACAAACCAACGATGTTGCTGCTTAATATCTATTTTATCAATAATTGATTGATCTGACATTTTACCCCAACCAACCGCAATATCAATTGGAGCAAAATTACTCATTTTATCATTGCTGTATGTTTTCAAATTTAAAACTTTGCATGTGATTTCAAATTTTGCAATTGCAGTAAAGAGATAATTATTATAAATCCAAGTTTTTTGTTTTGTTAAAATTTCTTGATAAGGAGGATTTGGTGCTAAAATTCCGGAAGGTTGAGATATTTCTGGTGTTCGAAAAATTAAATATAGTCCAGCTATAATTATAACTGGACTTATAATTTTAACTATTTTCTTCAAATCAATTTACTATTTCAACTAATTCAAGTTCGAAAATTAATGCGGCGTTTGGACCAATAACCGGACCATTTCCTCTTTCTCCGTATCCTAATTCAGATGGAATATAAACTTCAAATTTATCTCCAACTTTCATAATCTGTAAAATTTCTGTCCATCCTTTTATTACTCCGGTTAGTGTAGTTTCGTACGGAGTTCCTCTTTTATATGAGTTGTCGAAAGGGGTTCCGTCTAACAATTTTCCGGCATAATGGGCTTTTACTTTACTAGTTAATTTTGGTGATTCACCAGTTCCACTTTTTAAAACTTTATATTGTAATCCGCTTGGTAAAGTTATTACACCTTCTTTATTTTTATTTTCTGCAAAAAATGCATCAGCTGCAATTTTATTTTTTTCTCCAAGTTCTTTTTGTTTGTTTTGTTGTTTTAAAACCATTTCAGTTTGAAATTTCTGCATAACTTTTTGTAATTCTTCATTTGATAAACTGCAAGTATCAGCTAGTCCATCTTTTATTCCAGAAAGGAAAATACTTGGTTCAATTTGAATATCTTGTTGTTTTAAATTTGTTCCAATATCATATCCAATGCTATAACTTACGGAATCAGTCATAGTTTTCATTGATACATTTTTATCATCGGTTTGGCTGCACGCAGTAATTGAGAAAAATACAAGTATGGAAAATATTAAGATTTTTTTCATTTTTAATCCTTATAATTATTACATTCTTTTAAAAAAATTGAACGTTAAATTACTGTTTATTTAGGTAGAATGAAAACTTTTGAAGAAAATATTTCAGAAAAGAGTCATATTAAATTTCATATAAAAGAAACAATAAAACTTGCAGTTCCGGTTTCAATTGGTCAGCTTGGCCACATTATGTTAGGTGTTGTTGATAGTTTTATGGTTGGTAGATTAGGAGCCGAACCGCTTGCCGCAGCAGCATTAGCAAATGGATTATTCTTTTTAATAATGGTTCTTGGAATTGGTATGAGCCATGCAATAACTGTTTTGGTTGCAATTGCAAAAGGTGAAAATAAACATAAATATTGCGGATTAATTTTACGACAGGCATTAATTCTAAATATTTCATTTAGCATAATTTTAACAATTCTTGTCATTGTTGCAGCAAATTTAATTGATTATCTAAATCAAGAACAAGCCGTTGCTGAATTGACAAAATCATATTTAACAATTCTTGCAATTTCTATTTTACCTTTTATGATATTTCAAACTTACAGACAATTTGTGGAAGGATTATCTAACACTAAACCGCCAATGTATATTGCAATTATTGCAAATGTTGTGAATTTTTTTGGTAATTGGATTTTAATCTACGGCAATTTAGGATTTCCGGCATTAGGATTAAACGGAGCCGGAATTGCCACTCTTTCAACAAGAATTTTTATGGCGCTAGCAATGATGTTCTTTGTCTTAAGTTCTTCAACATATAAAGAATATGATATAAAATTAAATTTCAAAATAATTGATTTAAAGCTAATTAGAAAAATTTTCAATATTGGTTTTCCAAGTGGAATTACTTATTCCTTCGAAGTTGGAGCCTTTGCATTTGCTGCTATAATTATTGGCTGGCTG
>JBGSKB010000410.1:0-1724 GCA_041741395.1 Melioribacteraceae bacterium | reverse complement strand
GTGAAAGTAATCCAAAGTGCAAGTCAGAAATAAATATTGATGCCAAATAATTCTCAGATATTATCGGAATGTAAATTTAACACTTTTTATTATTCTAATTTCTTAGAAAAATCAGTTTTTTTCTAAAATTTGATTACTCTTAAAAGCTAGCCAACCATTTGGATCTAGCATTAAATTTTTAACTTTTTTATCAAAATTGAAATTGAAAGAATTTTGTATTTTATTTATAAAAATTGTTTCAAATTTGCTTGAGCCATCTTCCAATTGAAAATCCAACTCAAGTTGAAAATGATATTCTTTATATCCTTCTTGAATTTGATTTAATTTTAACAAAATTTCATTTGGATTGTTTCCTTTTTGTTTATATGAATATTCAATTTCAATTAAACCTTTCCCGTTATAAATCCATTGATCAAAAAATTTTGTTAAATTTTTCTCACTAAATTCACTAACTAATTTTACAAAATTTTGTGTTGAAGCGTTTTTATATTTATACGTTTCAAAATAAACTTTTAATAGTTGGAAAAATTTTTCATCGCCGAGTTCTTTTCTCAACATATGTAAAACCCATGCACCTTTATTATAAATAATTCTATCAAATAAATTTTCGGGAGTATACAAAGTTGTTCCGTTGAAATCCGTAAGAAACGCCGCCATTGTTGATTTTAATGATTGAAAACCGCTTTCGTTTTCCCAATATAATGCTTCTGAATAAGTTGAAAAACCCTCGTTCAACCAAATATCTTTCCAATTTGATAAAGTAATTGCATTTCCCCACCATTGATGAGCAAGTTCGTGAACCAATAAATCAGTAAAAAAAAGTGAACCGCTAATAAAATTTTTTCCAACTCCGGTAATTGTCTGATTTTCCATTGCGCCAAAACTCCAAAGAAATTCAGCAACTCCATATTTTTCATTAAAAAAAGGATACTCGCCAAAAGTATTGGAGAAAAATTTAATTGCATTTGGATGAATGCTGAAATCTTTTTTCGCTTTTTCTAAATCTTCCGGAAAAACATAATATTCAATTTTCATGGAATCATTTTCTGAATTTATGTAGTAGTCTGAAAAAATTTCATACTTGGCAGCAGAAAATGAAATCAAATAAGTAGCAATTGGATAATTTGTTTCCCAATGAAATGATTTTTTATTTTTAAATGATTTTACACTTTTTAAAATTCCATTTGAAACGGCTGTAAGCGAAGAATCGCAAGTGATATTTATATTTGCATAAACTTTATCATTTGGAGAATCATTGCATGGAAACCAAGTTGAAGCGTAAATTGGTTCATTCAAAGTATAAATTACCGGTTCGTTATTATTTTTTGCAAATCTGAAAGAACCAAATCCCAAACTTTTTGGTGTTCCGGAATATTGAATTTTAATAAAAAATGTATCAACTAATTTCTCATTAGTTGTAATAATTATTTTATCATCTTCATACAAATAGCTTACGGATTTGTTATTTAACTGAACCGACGAAATATCAAAATTATCATGAAAGTTTAATTCAATTTTATTGAGTTCTTTACTTTTTGAAATTCCGGTAATTATTGTACTTCCTTGGATTATTTCTTTTTCCGGGAAAAGATCCAAATCAATTTGATATTGCAAAATATCAAGTTTTCTTTGGTTTGGTGAAATATAATTTTCAATTTCTGAAATTTGAGAAGGATTAAATCTAAACCCGTTTTCAATAAAAGTAATTCCATCTTCTGTTGAAA
>JBGSKB010000409.1:0-1999 GCA_041741395.1 Melioribacteraceae bacterium | reverse complement strand
GAAAGAATGCTTTATAGATAAAAAGTATTTAATAGTTCGTGTAAATGATAGATCAGACGAATTGATGAAATATTTATCAAAAATCAATGTTTACCTTAACAAAGAAATTACTGTTCTGGAAAAAATAAATTTTGATGGATCAATATTAATTGAGAATGATAAACTCAAACAAATGTTAAGTGAAAAAATAACTGAAAATATTTTTGTAAGAGAGATTGAAAAATGATGATAGAAAACCCAATAATTTCACTAGTAATTTTTTTTGTAATTCTTGCTTTGGCAACAATTGTTTTTTATCCGCAAAAAGGAATTTTTGCAAAGTATAAAAAATTTAATATTTCAAATAAAAAAGTTCAACTTGAAGACGCTCTTAAACATATTTTTGATTATGAATACCAGGAATTAAAACCAACCTTAAATAGTGTTGCTGGCAACTTAAGAATTACAACCGATGGTGCTTCAAAAATTGTTACAAAGCTTAGGAAATTAAATTTAATTGAAATAAAGAATCAAGAAATTTTACTAACACAATCCGGAAAACTTTATGCTTTGCGGATTATAAGAGTTCACAGATTATGGGAAAGTTATTTAGCAGATGAAATTGGAACTAAAGAATTAGATTGGCACGATCAAGCTGAATTGATTGAACATTCCATGTCTCCGGCTGAAGCAGATTTATTATCCGCGAAAATTGGCAACCCAAAATTTGATCCGCATGGTGATCCAATTCCTTCAAAAGAAGGAATTTTACCAAAGAAAAAAGGAATTTCTTTAAATGAAGCAAAAACCGGAGCTGCTGTAAAAATATTACATATTGAAGATGAACCTAAAACTATTTTTATGGATTTGGTTAGAGAAAAACTTTTTCCCGGAAAAGTTATTAAAATATTAAGCAAATCAAACAAAGAAATAATAATAATTGCTGATGGTAATGAAAAAAATATTTCTCCGATTTTAGCATCCAATGTTAATGTTGAGTTAGTAGAACAAGAAGAATTTATTGAAGAAATTCAAAAAGATTTACTAAGCCTAAAAGTTGGAGATACTGGAGAAATTTTACAAATCCTTCCGGAATGCAGAGGTCAACAAAGAAGAAGATTATTAGATTTTGGAATTGTTCCCGGAGCAAAAATTTCTGTACTAATGAAAAGTCCGTTAAATGATCCCATAGCATTTGTTGTTAAAGATACAATTGTAGCATTAAGAAAAGATCAGGCAAAACAAGTAATACTTAAAAAAGTTGGTTAAAATGATAAATGCAAAAAGTGATTGTGTAAATTGTCCGGCTCATAATTTAGCAAACCTTGTAAAATTAGGAGTTGATATGCAAGGTTTTAATTATGTAATCGCCTTGGCTGGAAATCCAAATACTGGAAAAAGTACAATATTTAATAATCTAACTGGATTAAGACAGCATACAGGAAATTGGCCCGGAAAAACTGTAACTCGCGCAGAAGGTGGATTTGAATTTAAAAATAACAAGTATAAAATTGTTGATTTACCGGGAACTTATTCTTTACTTTCAACAAGTTCCGATGAAGAAGTTGCAAGGAATTTTATATTGTTTGGTCAACCCGATGTAACAGTAATTGTTGTTGATTCCACAAAACTTGAGCGAAATTTAAATTTAGTTCTTCAAATTTTGGAAATAACAAATAGATCAATTATTTGTCTCAATTTAATAGACGAAGCTGAAAGAAAAAAAATAAAGATAAATGAAAGAGAATTATCTAAACAGTTGGGAATTCCAGTTGTCTCAACATCTGCAAGAAACAGATCTGGAATGAACCAGTTGTTAGAATATGTTGATCAAGTTGCAAAAGGAGAATATGTTTGTGTTCCACATAGAGTAAAAGGATATTCAAAAAAAATTAATTTAACGATAGATAAATTATGCGAAAAAATAAAAAGTACTTTCCCAGATTTGCAGAATGTAAGATGGGTTGCAATTAGATTACTTGAAGGTGATCAAACAATTATTGATGCGGTTAGATCTGGC
>JBGSKB010000408.1:0-2979 GCA_041741395.1 Melioribacteraceae bacterium | reverse complement strand
TGACAGGATCTAGAAAATGGATGTGTGTTCCAGCTAATCCTTTAGGATGAATTCCGCTAAATTCTTGTTCAGTCAAATTTGGTAATTGAACTGACGGAATTTCACTATTTTCATCCTTGCACAAAAATAATGTTCCATCGGTCAATTTGCTTAAAACTCTTAATCCATTTTTAAATGAATTTTCTTTCCCTTTTAAGATGAATGAAACATTTGGAGCTAATGGATTTGAATCCATAGCAGTAATAAAAATTGAATTTGGAACAATTGAAGGATTTGCAATTTTACTCATCGGACGTTCGCGTAAAGAAATCCATAATCCGGATTCTATTAATTGGTCTTTAACTTCATCTCTTGTTAAAGATGGAATCTGAGTTTCGGAATAATTTTTGAAAACTACTTCATCATTTCCTTCAATATCAATAACTAACGATAGAAATACTCTTTTATCACCTCTGTTAATTTCCGTAATTGTTCCAGAAGCTGGAGAAGTAAATTTAATTCCTTCAACTTTTTTATCAGCAAAAAGCAACTGACCTAATTTAACTTTTTCACCAACGGCAACAGAAAAAGTTGGCTTTAATCCATTAAAATCGCTTCCTAAAATTCCAACTTTACTAACTTTTTTGGTTGAATCGATAAAATTTTTGGGTTCACCATTTATTGGCAGATTTAATCCCTTTTTTATCTTAATAACACCCATAATACGTTTCTCTTATAAATTATTTGAAAAGATTTGAAATGGCGTATGATGAAAACAAATTTATTTGTCTTTTATTTTTGAAAAATATGAGTGATAAATTAAGACAAAGGTTATGAATAATCAAACATTTTTTGCTTTTTATTTTATACTATAAAACGGCTAATTGGGAAAAATCAATTCTTATATATAATTTTAAATCAAATTTTATAAAGTGCTAAAATGACAGAACTCGAAAAATATTTTCTTGAATTTCGAAAAAAAATTATTGGAATTGATCAAGAATTTGAATCTGCATACGGAATAAAAAAAATAATTTATGCAGATTGGATTGCCAGCGGCAGATTATTTTCAGAAATTGAAAATAAAATTATAAATACTTTTGGACCGTTTGTTGGAAATACTCATTCAGAATCTAGCATTACCGGAACTTTAATGACTAATTCTTATCACAAAGCTCAACAAATTATTAAAAAACACGTAAATGCAGATAAAAATGATGTAATAATTTCTGCCGGATTTGGAATGACTTCGGTTGTTAATAAATTACAAAGAATTTTAGGTTTAAGAATTTCTGAAAAATTTAGAGATTGTGTTAAACTAAGTAATGAAGATAAACCAATTATTTTTATCACACATATGGAACATCATTCAAATCAAACTTCTTGGTTAGAAACAATTGCCGATGTTATAATTATTGAACCGAATGAATTGGGTTTAATTAATTTTCAGAATTTAGAAAATTTGCTACAAAAATATGATTATAAAAAAACAAAAATTGGTGCATTTACCGCAGCATCAAATGTTACGGGAATTAGAAACGATTATCACAAATTAGCAAAAATTATGCATGAACGCGGCGGATTGTGCTTTGTCGATTTTGCAGCTTCCGCACCTTATGTTGATATAAATATGCATCCCGAAAATCCTCTTGAAAAACTTGATGCAATTTATTTTTCTCCTCACAAATTCTTGGGCGGACCTGGTTCTTCGGGAGTAATAATATTTGATGGAAATTTATACAAAACAAAAGTTCCGGATCATCCCGGCGGCGGAACGGTAGATTGGACAAATCCTTGGGGTGAACATAAATATATAAATGATATTGAAATGAGAGAAGACGGTGGAACTCCCGGTTTTCTTCAAACAATAAAAACTGCGCTTTGTATTGAGTTGAAAGATAAAATGGATGTAGAAAAAATTCTAAATCGTGAAGAAGAACTTTTAGAAATTGCTTTTAGCGAAATTCAAAAAATTCCGCAAATTCATATTCTTGCTTCCGAAATTCAAAATAGACTTGGTGTTTTGTCATTCTATATTGAAGATATTCATTATAATTTAATTGTAAAAATTCTAAATGATAGATTTGGAATTCAAGTTCGCGGTGGATGTTCTTGTGCCGGAACTTACGGACATTATCTGCTTCACGTTGATCCAACTCGTTCTCACAGAATTACTCAAAAAATTTCCGAAGGTGATCTTTCTGAAAAACCCGGCTGGGTTAGAATGTCGTTACATCCTACAATGACAAATGATGAACTTTATTTAATAATTTATGCATTAAAACAAATTGTTGAAAATATTCATGAATGGGAAAAAGATTATTCATATAAACCTTCCACAAATGAATTTTACAATAAAAAAGAAAATAATTTAGAAAGTGTTGTAAATAAATGGTTTGAGGTTAATTAAACTATAAAGAAAGAAAGTTTGAAATAATATTTTCTGCCAATTCCGTATTAAGTTCAAAATCCAATTCAACCGAGAAATAATTTTGTTGTTCACAAGTTAAGGTAAACTTTTTTTCATCAAATTCTATAACGGACTTACTGAATTCGCAATCTTGCATATTATCATTTTTATCAAATTTTATTTCAGAATTATTAAAAGTCGAATTCACTAATTTGGATTCTTCCTTAACTTTAATTTTACCGGTTACAATTTTTTTTGAATTATTATCATTTGCAGAACTTGAATTTACATCAAGTTGAAAGAATCCCAATCCGCATTTATATTTATCTAAAATTTCATTACACATCAAACAAAATCCGTCATTTATTCCAAGAATAGGTTTTTTTACCAATCTTAAAAAACTGAATAAATTCATCATTTGCATTCTTTTGTAAGCAGAATTAAAATTTTGCGGGTGAGGAAGAATTATTTTTTTTGCAGTTGTAATTTGATTTTCAACTAAAGAATATTTGAAATTAATATTTTTTTGAGAAAGAATTTTATTTAAAAATTCAGTTTCTGAATTGTTATATCCTAAAATTATTACCATT
>JBGSKB010000407.1:0-2498 GCA_041741395.1 Melioribacteraceae bacterium | reverse complement strand
ATTATTACTTCACCAGCATCATTGATTGGAGCAACGGCTACTGGTAATTCAGCAAGTTCTTTATATCTTTTATAATCTTCTATTTTGAGAGGTCTTCTTTTATTTAATTCCCACCAAGGAACATTACTGAACCAAGCCCATCTGTCAATAAAAAGATTATCTGTTCCCATAAAGCTTGATATACCATCTTGAAATGATTTATCAATTCCTTTAATAGCGTTTGACATTAAAACAACAGATGTAACACCTATAACAATTCCAAGTGTTGTTAAAACAGAACGAATTTTATTTGCTCTTATGGCATTTAGAGAAATGAGCAACCCTTCTTTTAATTCAAAGAAAAAATTAGTCATAATAACTATAATTCTAATTGTTGCGGTTGTGCAACTCTTCTATTATTGAGAATTTCATCCTTTTCGACTAAGCCGTCTCTTAATCGAATAATTCTTCTAGCATGTTCAGCAATATATTCTTCGTGAGTAACTAATATAATTGTATTTCCAAGTTTATAAAGATTTTCGAAAAGAGCCATTATATCTTCACCGGTTTTTGTATCCAAATTTCCGGTTGGCTCATCAGCAAGAATAATTGAAGGATTGGTTACAAGAGCGCGGGCAACTGCAACTCTTTGTCTTTGTCCGCCAGAAAGTTCATTTGGTCTATGATCCATTCGATCTTCCAAATTAACCTTTATTAATGCTTCTTTAGCTCTTTCACGTCTTTCTTCCCTACCAATTCCCGCATAAATAAGGGGAAGTTCAACATTATGTAAAGCATTTGATCTTGGCAATAAATTAAAAGTTTGAAAAACGAATCCTATTTCTTTATTTCTAATTGAAGCTAATTCATTGTCATTCATATCGCTAACATTCTTACCAGTAAATGTGTAGAGTCCTTTTGTTGGAGTATCTAAACAACCTAAAATATTCATTAGTGTTGATTTACCAGAACCAGAAGGTCCCATAATAGCGACGTATTCATTTTTATCTATATTTAACGATACATCTCTAAGAGCGTGAACTTCTTCCGAACCTACTTGATAAATTTTTGCAATATGTTGAATTGTAATTATGTTCATTATTAATCCGATTGGTTAATTACTTTCTTCTTGTTCTTCTTCGTCTTCGGGGTTTTTCTCACCACGTTTATTTGTAATTTTAACTTTTGTACTATCATTTAACTCTTTAGAAATTGCTTTGTATGGACCACTGATAATCATTTGTCCATCATTTAATCCACTTTTAATTTCCATGTAAGTATCATCACTTATGCCAGTTTTTACTTCTACCATTTTTGCTAAATTGCCTTCTTCGATAAACACTACTTCGACTGGTTTAACTTTCTCTTTGTTTCCAATAGAATTATTATTTTCTTCCACTTTTTTAGCGTCATCTTTTTTATCATTATTTTTAGGCATTCTTGCAGTAACACTTTGAATTGGGACAGAGAATACACTTTTTCTAGTTTCAGTTTTAATATCAGCATCGCATGACATTCCCGGACGAATTTTTTCACTTGGATTTAGCAATCTAATTTCAACATCAAAATTTACAACTTCATTCTGTGTCCCAGTTTCCGAAGTTTTTGCGCTGTTTCCAATTTGTGTTACTACACCCATAAATTTTTCTTCGCCAAATGCATCAATTTCAATTGTTGCAGTATCACCAATAGAAATTAGGACAACATCATTTTCGTCAACTTCAACTATTGCTTCCATTTGGTTTAAATCGGCAACTGTCATTAAATGTGTACCTTGACTGAAAGAGCTTCCTAAAACGCGCTCGCTCTTTTCAACATTTAGCGCACTTACAGTTCCATCTAAAGGAGAATAAATTACAGTTTTATCGAGTTCTACAACTGCATCATTGAAGTTTTCTTGCGCTTGTTGAACTGAAGCTTTTTGAGCTTCTACTCGCGATTTTGCACCAATATATGCAGATTTTACTGCTTCTAAATCAGAATCACTTGATAACTTTTTTTCATATAATTCTTTAGTTCTGTTATAATTTGCTTCAACTTCAACTAACGTTGCTTCACGTTCTCTTAAAGAAGCTTCAGCTAAATTTAAACTTGCTTTTGCAACATTTCTTCTTGCAATATACTGATCTGGTTTTAGCCTTATTAGCAATTGACCTTTTTTAACTTTGTCACCTTCTTTTACAGGTAGTTCAACTATTTCTCCAGTTACTTCAGGTCTTAACTCCACTTTCTCCACCGGATCGATTGTTCCATTGGCAGAAACTATTTGTGTAATATTTCTTTTTGTAACTTTTTCTGTTTGGACTGAAACTATCAGTTCCTTATCACCACTAAACAGAGTTAATAGAATTACAACCAGTAATAAAAGTCCAAGTCCGCCAAAAATAAACAACTTTTTCTTTGACTTTTTTCTGTTAGCTTTACCCATTGATAAATCTCCTTTTACCGATTTTATTGATATTTTCCAATTTCTAATTTACCTAAAGCATTCATCAATTTATCTCTATATTGATAGTATT